>NZ_JAPFQV010000024.1:0-79645 GCF_033804685.1 Micromonospora sp. RTP1Z1 | reverse complement strand
CACGACGTACCCGGATCCGGTCTGGACGCCGGAGACCGGTGCCACGCCGACGGCCGAGGACTTCGCCCGGCGGCGTCAGGCCAGGCCGGTGGACCCGGTGGCCACCATGGGCGTCCGGGCGGTGGTCAACAAGATGGGGCTGGTCCGGCTCGCGCCCGGGCGGCACGAGCAGGAGCTCAAGCGCGACATCGAGATGGTCCGCCGCAACTTCGGCGGGCTGCGTCAGGTGACGGTGGTCAACCCGAAGGGCGGCGCCGGGAAGACCGTGGCGATCCTGCTGCTCGCCATGACGTTCGGGCAGAAGCGCGGCGGGTACGTGCTGGCCTGGGACAACAACGAGACCCAGGGCACCCTGGGGATGCGGGCCCAGCAGGACTTCCACTCCCGTACGGTCCGGGACATGCTGCGCGACCTGGGCCAGTTCCAGGCCGCGCACGGCCGAGTCGGCGACCTGTCGCAGTACGTCCGCTCGCAGGGCGAGGGGATGTTCGACGTGCTCGCGTCGGACGAGTCGGCCACCGGCGGCGAGATGCTCACCGCCGCCGCGTTCGCCGAGATCCGCGAGGTGGTCAGCCGCTTCTACAAGCTGATCTTCGTGGACACCGGGAACAACGTCCGGGCGCAGAACTGGCAGGCTGCGATGGACGCCACCGACCAGCTCGTGGTCACCATGTCGGCCCGGAACGACTCGGCGGAGACCGCCGCCCGGATGCTCGACCACCTGGAGCAGAGCGGGCGGCAGCGGCTGGTCCGGCAGGCGGTGACAGTGGTGTCGATGCCGCCGTCCCGCAAGGAGATCGACCTGCCGGCGATCCAGGAGCACTTCGCCGCCCGGACCCGGGCGGTGCTGCTCGCGCCGTACGAGCGGCTGATCGACACCGGGGAGCCGATCCGGTACGGGCAGCTCTCCTCGGCCACCCGGGACGCCTGGCTGAAGATCGCCGCAGCAGTCGCCGAGGGGCTGTAGCAGAGCCGGCGGTCAGCCGCGGTCGGGAGCCAGACCGCGAGTCTGCTCGAAGGAGTAGTACAACGCCAGCGCGAAGTGCACCGCCAGACAGGCCACCGCGCTGACCAGCGCGATCACGACGGTCAGCGAGTAAACCACCACGCCGAGGCCGAAGTGACGGAGCGTCCGGCGGGCGGCCACCGCGTCGACTCCCTCGGCGAGCAGCCCGGGATGGCGGGTGGCCCGGGCGTGCAGCGCGGTGAAGGCCAGCGCCATGCCCAGCATGACCGCCGAGTAGCACACTGCCGCGGTACGCGCGTTGCCACCGCCCTCGGTCAGGTGCTCGGCGAACAACGCGGTGGTGAACGGGATGGTGGCCACGAAGAGCAGCAGCACCAGGTTGCCGAAGAGCAGCGTCCGGTCCATCCGCCCGATCGACCGGAAGACGGCGCGATGGTTGATCCAGATGATGCCGATCACCAGGAAGCTGGTCACGTACGCGGCGAACGACGGCCACTCCTCCACCAGCGCGTGCCCCAGCGACCCGACGTCCCGCCTCGGTACGGGCAGTTCGAGGACGAGCAGCGTGATGGCGATCGCCAGGACGCCGTCACTGAACGCCTCCACCCGACCCGTCTCGTTCACGGTCCCAGTCTGGGTGAGCGGCGCCCTGGCCGCGCCGAAACCGGCCAGGGCCACCGGCCCGTGCACGGGAGGGACCAGGGACGACACGACGGCCGGCCCGACCTGAGGGTCTGACCGGCCGTCGAGAGGCGCGGGTCAGTTGCTGGCCAGGGCGTCCCCGGCGGCCGGGTCGCAGTCGCGGAGGAACTGGGCGCAGCGGGCCGCCTCGTCGGCCTCGCCGATCTCACCGGCGGCCCGGGAGAGCAGGTAGAGGCAGCGCAGGAAGCCCTGGTTGGGGGCGTGCGACCAGGGCACCGGACCGTGCCCTTTCCAGCCGCTGCGGCGCAGCTGGTCCAGGCCGCGGTGGTAGCCGGTGCGCGCGAACGCGTACGCGGGAATGACCTGGCCCACGGCGAACGCGCGGGTGGCGAGCGCCGCCCAGGCCGCGCTGTAGGTCGGGAAACGGGCTGCCACGGCGGCGTACGCCTCGTCGGTGTCCTGCTGGGCGGCGTCGGCCAGGGCGGCGTCGGCCTCCTCGTTCTCGGGCAGGAGGGTGGCCGGTGGCTCAGGCAACAGGTTCTGCATCGCCCCATTCAACCCGCTTCGCCCGGCGGCCAGGTCGTCGGGCTCCTGTCCGTCCTGCCGAAGTTTGCCGGGTTGCCCGCTCCGGGCAGGATGACCTGGTGCCGACCCCACCTCCCGCAGACGTCATCGAGCCGCACGACACCAGCGTCGACGAGATCGAGACCCGAGCCGAGTTCGACCGGCGGCTGGCCGCCGGCAGCCTGACCGGGCTGACCGTGCAGGGACTCCGCCTCGACCTCGACCCGGTCCCCGACCTGACCGGCGTCGACGTCGCCGGCACCCTCTTCGTCGGCTGCCGGTTCGCCGGCCGGGAGGTCGGCGCCGACCTGGTCCGGCGCGGCGCGAACGTGGTGCCGCCCTTCTCCGGGCTGCCCTACCCGACCCAGCCGTCCCACCTGTACACCCCGGACGACCTGGCCGCCGGCTTCGCCGACGGCGGCTTCGCCGGGATGTACGACACCCGGGTGTACGAGCACTTCCGCGCCCACGGCGGCGCCCTGCCGGACGTCCGCGAGGCGCTCGGCCAGCGGCTGCACGACCACGGGGTGGACAACGCCCTGGTCGACGCCACCCGGGCGTGGCTGGCCGCGCACGGGCCGCAGTCCGTGGTGGGGGTGATGGGCGGGCACGCGGTGCCGCGCGGCAGCGCCGCGTACCGGATGGCCGCGGTGCTGGGCTGGGAGCTGGCCCGGGCCGACCGGCTGGTGGTGACCGGCGGCGGTCCGGGCGTGATGGAGGCGGCCAACCTCGGCGCCTTCCTCGCGGCCTGGCCGGCGGAGGAGCTGACCGCCGCCATCGACCTGCTCGCCACCGCCCCCGACTTCACCGACCACGACCGCTACACCGCCGCCGCCCTGGCGGTACGCCGGCGGTACGGGCCCGGCCCGACGCTGCCCGCGCAGCGCCCCGCGGCGGCCGGCACCGAGTGGGCCCGCTCGGGCGGGCTCGCCATCCCCACCTGGCTGTACGGGCACGAGCCGGCCAACCTGTTCGCCGGGCGGATCGCCAAGTACTTCTCCAACGCGATCCGGGAGGACACCATCCTGCGGCTGGCCCGGGGTGGGATCGTCTTCGCGCCCGGCCGGGCCGGCACGGTGCAGGAGGTGTTCCAGGCGGCCACCAAGACGTACTACGGCACCGACGGGGCGAGCGGCGCGTACGTCTTCCTCGACCGGGCGTACTGGACGACGGAGCTGCCGATCGAGTCGCTGCTGCGGCCGCTGCTGGCCGCCTCGCACGTCGGCGACCTGTCGGCCACGGTGCACCTGACCGACGACGTCCGCGAGGCGGTCCGGGTGCTGACCGCCCGGGTCTGACACGGAACGGGCCGACTCCCGCGCGGGAGCCGGCCCGTTCGACGTATGTGCTGGTTACTTCATCTTGGTGCCGGTGGAGCGGAGGTGCTCGCAGGCCTCCACCACGCGGGCGGCCATGCCGGCCTCGGCGGCCTTGCCCCAGGCCCGCGGGTCGTACAGCTTCTTGTTGCCGACCTCGCCGTCGACCTTGAGCACGCCGTCGTAGTTGCGGAGCATGTGGTCCGCGACCGGCCGGGTGAAGGTGTACTGAGTGTCGGTGTCGATGTTCATCTTCACCACGCCGTAGTCCAGCGCCTCCCGGATCTCCGACAACAGCGAGCCCGAGCCGCCGTGGAAGACCAGGCTGAGCGGCTTCTCCTTGCCGTACTTGGCGCCGACCGCCATCTGGATGTGCTCGAGCACCTCGGGGCGGAGCTTGACGTTGCCCGGCTTGTAGACGCCGTGCACGTTGCCGAAGGTCAGCGCCGCCATGTAGCGGCCCTTCTCGCCCAGGCCGAGCGCCTCCACCATGGCGAGGCCGTCCTCGACGGTGGTGTAGAGCTTCTCGTTGATGGCGTTCTCGACGCCGTCCTCCTCGCCGCCGACCACGCCGACCTCGATCTCGAGGACGACCTTGGCCTTGGCGGCCTCGTCGAGCAGCTCGGCGGCGATCTCCATGTTCTCCGCCACCGGCACCGCCGAGCCGTCCCACATGTGCGACTGGAACAGCGGCTCCTCGCCGCGCTTCACCCGCTCCTGGGAGATCTTCATCAGCGGCCGGACGAACTTGTCCAGCTTGTCCTTCGGGCAGTGGTCGGTGTGCAGGGCGATGTTCACGGGGTGGTTCCTGGCCACCTCGCGGGCGTACGCGGCGAACGCCACCGCACCGGTGACCATGTCCTTGACGGACGGACCGGAGAGGTACTCCGCGCCACCGGTGGAGACCTGGATGATGCCGTCGCTCTCCGCGTCGGCGAAGCCCTTGAGCGCCGCGTTCAGCGTCTGCGAGGAGGACACGTTGATCGCGGGGTACGCGAACCGGCCGGCCTTGGCCCGGTCCAGCATCTCCGCGTACGTCTCGGGGGAGGCGATGGGCATGTCGAACGCTCCTTACTTACCGCTCTCGGCCGTGCAGGCCGCTGTCTTCCATGGGTGCGCCGGACCGCGCTGTCCACCGCGGGCAGTATCCCGTAGAAGGTGGCGGCGGGCACCACCGACCCGGGGCGCGCCCACCGGCGCGTTCACCGGCCCTCCAGGCGGTCCGGCACGGCGACGCTGATCAGCCAGCTCACCACCGACATCACGATGGCGCCCCAGAAAGCCGCCCAGAAGCCGTCCACCCGGAACGGCAGATCCAGACCCCGGGCGATCCAGTCGGTGAGCAGAAACAGCAGCGCGTTGACCACGAGCGCGAACAGACCGAGGGTGAGCAGGTAGAACACGCAGCCGAACACCTTGATGAGCGGCTTGAGCACCGCGTTGACCACGCCGAAGATGAGCGCCACCACGATCAGCGTCAGCGCGGTGTGGGCGCCGTTGCGGCCGCTCACCTCGACCCCGGGCACGATGAGCGTGGTGACCCACAGCGCGACCGCGGTGATCGCCAGCCGGATCAGGAAGCCCACGCCCCCATCCTGGCACCGGGGTCCCGCTACGGAGGGACAATCCGCCGACTCCGGTTCCGCTCGGCTGCAGGCAGGCTGCGCGCCCAGCCCGTACGGTGTGTGGATGGTTGTCCGCACCGAGATCCAGGGAGGGACGATGGGTCAGCCCGACGAGGACTTCGCCCCCAGCGACCACCTCGCTCCGGAGGAGCGGGATCCGGAGGCGGAGCCGGCCGACGCCGTCGAGCAGGCGATGTCCACCGACCCGCGTGACGGCGAGACCGAGCCGCACCGCGGCCTGGAGGTCGACGACTGGGACGCGATGGAGCAGGCCCGGGTGGTCGCCGCCGACGAGGACGACTACCGCTGACCCTCACCCCAGGCCGGTCACCTGGTCCGGGTGGGCCGCCGTCCACTCGCCGAGCCGGTCCTCCCGCAGCGCGGTGAGGAACCCCGGGCCCCGCGCGGGGTCCAGCCGGAACCGGTAGCTGGGTTTCTCGCCGTACTTGACCGGAAGGACCACCGCGACCGGCGCGGCGCCGGTCGCCTTGGCAGCCACCGAGAGCAGCGCCGGCAGGGACGTCTCACCCGGGTCGGTCACCAGTCCGGTGCCGACCTGCGTGAGCAGCGTGGAGAGCAGCACCGGGTTCGTCAGCACACCCCGTTCGTCGACCCGGCGGAGCAGCCCGGCCGCGTACCGCTGCGCGTTGCGGTCCCGGTCGAGGGAGCCGTCGGGCAGCCCGTAGCGCTGGCGGAGCAGGTCCACGGAGGCGGGGCCGTCGAGCTGCTGGCAGCCGGCGGGGAACACCCGGCGGGTGTGCGCGGAGCGGACCTCGGCCGGCAGGCAGACCGGTACGCCGCCGACCGCGTCGGCCAGCCTGCGCAGCACCGGGGACGTCAGCACGGCACCCGCGTCGATCCGTACGCCGGTGGTGTCGGAGACCACCCGCCGGATCAGCGCGTAGCCGCGGGCCAGGTCCGGGCGCGGCTCGCCGGCACCGAGGAAGAGGGCGGCGTTGAGCTTGTCCTTCCCCTCGCCGGGGATGGACACCTCCAGGTCGCGCGGGAGCGAGACCAGGTAGAGCCGACTGCGGTCCGCCGGGACGTGTACGAGCAGCACCGAGTCGGCAAACCGGTAGGGCCGGTCCGCCGGCCCGTCCGCCCCGACCAGCAACACGTTCAGCGCCCCGGTGGGCGTGGACGCGGCGGGCTGGGGGAGCAGCGTCGCGGTCTGCGGGCGGTCCGGAGTGAACGCCGTGAAACCGACCAGGGTGGCGACGACCAGCGCCAACGCCGTACCGCTGAGCCGGAGCTGGAGCCGGCGGCGGCGCCGGCGGACCACGGTCCGTTCGATGGCGGCGCGGAGCGGACCGGTGGGCGGGGTCAGGGTCTCGTGCCGCGCGAAGGCGGCCCGCAGGTCATCCTCGATCATGAGCAGGCCTCCACGTACTCGGCTCGAAGGGTGGCCAGCGCCCGGGAGATGCAGGAACGGACGGTGCCGACGGCGCAGCCGAGGATCTCGGCGATCTCGGCGTCCGGCAGATCCTCGTAGTAGCGCAGCACCAGCGTGGCCCGCTGCCGGCGGGGCAGCCGGGACAGCCAGGACCAGACCTGGTCGCGGTCCACTGCGGACTGTGCGTGGTCGGTCGGCGCTGGCACCGCCGCGTCCGGCTCGCCGCGCAGCAGGACCCGGCGCGCCCACGACCCGCGCCGCCAGTCGACGTACTGGTTGGTGAGCATCCGGCGGACGTACCGCTCCGGGGAGTCGGTCCGCGCCACCCGCCGCCAGTTCAGCTGGACCCGCACCATGGTGTCCTGGACCAGGTCCTGGGCCTGGTGCGGATCCCCGGTCAGCATGACCGCGTACCGCAGCAGGGCGCCCAGCCGCGAGTCGGCGAACTCCTCGTACGTCACTGCACCTCCCGGTGTCCCGCCCTATTGACGGGTACGACGCGGCGAAACATTGCACCGGCATCGATCAGCCGTTCGGTCAATTTGCTCCGGGCACCGCCGTCCGGGATAGCAGGGAATTTAAAGATTCTTTAAGCTCCACGGGCTCCACCTGAAGAATCACGGGAGGAACCCCCACATGCTCACCAACTCCACCCGGCGCTGGCTCGCCGGATTGGGCGTCGCAGCCGCGTTCATCGCCGCCTCCGCCAACCCCGCCGCCGCCGCCGACGCCCCCTTCGAGATCGTCACGCATGACCTGCTTGTCGCGCCCGGCCACGTGAACTACGGCTGGTTCTTCGCCCACGCCACCGACACCGAGTCCGAGCCGAAGTTCGGCCCGACCACGGTGGACGTCGACCTGTCCAAGGTCGCGGACTTCGCCACCGTCGAGCCGGCGTGGGACTGGACGTGCGACGTGTCGCCGACCAAGCTGCACTGCGAGACCGATCTCGCGGACGGCCAGGAGCCATGGTTCGACTACATGGTCACGGGCAAGGACGACGCGAAGCCGGGACAGCAGGGCGATCTGACGATCAGCATCACCTCCGGCGGCAAGACGGCCACCGCGACGGCCGGCATCACCATCGCCGAGGGTGTCGACCTGGTGAGCGACGAGACCGTCGAGGTCAGCGGGGCCCCGGGCACCCGCGTGGGCGTGCCGGGCGTCGTGCGCAACGTCAGTGAGACCACCGTCGACGGCACCGTCCTCGTCGTGCAGGCCGATTGGCTGGCCGCCTATGCCGGCAACTTCTCGAACTGCAACTCGGACGAGGAGGGCATGTACGCCTTCTGCACCTTCGACACGAAGATCGAGCCGGGCAAGTCGTACCAGCTCTCGGAGGACCTTCCGGTCAAGCTACGGCCCGAGACGCGTACCGGCGCCAAGTTCCCGACCTACCTGGACTGGTGGACCACGGACGACTGGAACCAGGCGTTCAAGGACTGGCCGCAGAACGACTTCAAGCCCGGCGATGGCGGCGAGCTCCGCCTGGTCGAGCAGCAGCCGCGCGCGGCTGCTGCCCGGGTGCCGCAGACCGACCTGGACCAGATGAACAACTTCACCATCGCGACGGTCAAGGTGACCGGCAATAACCCGGCGGACCTGGCGGCCAAGGGTGCCACCACCAAGGGCAAGAAGGGTGACGTCGTCCCCGTCCGACCGAGCTTCACCAACCTGGGGCCGGCCGTGCTCGAGTACCAGGGCCAGGGGACGCCGGGCATCGGGATCGAGGACCTGCCGGTCCGGATCTCCATCCCGGAGGGCACCACCGTGATCGAGGCGCCCTTCGATTGCGTGCCGTACGTGCCGGGCAAGGAGTGGGATCCGTGGAACGCCGGCTGGGGCGAGCCGGGCGCCAAGGAGTACGCCTGCCAGGTCACCGAGACGCCGAAGGGCATGAACAACCCGTACGAGTTCGGGCTCCGCATCGACAAGGTGGTGCCGAACGCCACCGGCAGCATCGCCACGAAGCTGGCGGGTGACCCGAAGGCGGAGAACAACACCGCGCAGATCATCGTCAATCCGACCGGCAACGGCAACGGCCACGGCGGCGACGGCGACGGCGACGGCGGCCAGGGTGGCGGTAACGGCGGCAGCCTGCCGATCACCGGCTCCTCGACCGGCCTCATCGCCGGCCTCGGCGCGCTGCTGCTCGCCGCCGGCATGGGCGGCTATGTGATGGCCCGCCGCCGCAAGACCCGCTTCGTCGCCTGATCCGTACGACAGCACCGGCGCCCCGTCGACCCGAGGTCGGCGGGGCGTCGTCGTGCGTACCGGCGAAAACGGGACGACGCAAGATCGATCGTCCTGACACCATCGACGGCGTGCTGCTCACCCTGACGACGACCCACCACCCGGCGACCGACCTCGGCCACCTGCTGGTCAAGCACCCGGACCGCCTGCAGAGCTTCGACCTGCCGGCGGGCACCGCGCACGTGTTCTACCCGGAGGCGGAGGAGCAGCGCTGCACGGCCGCGCTGCTGGTCGAGGTCGACCCGCTCCGGCTGGGCGGCGGTCGCGGTCGCGGGAAGGCGCAGGCGGCCACCCCGGAGGCCTTCACCCTCGGCCAGTACGTCAACGACCGCCCGTACGCCGCGTCCAGCCTGCTCTCCTCGGCGCTGGCCAAGGTGTTCCGGTCCGCGCTGCGCGGCGAGTCCCGGGACCGGCCGGAGTTGGCCGCGACCGGAATCCCGCTGGAGATCCGGGTGCCGGTGCTGCGCTGCCCGGGCGGCGGGGAGCTTGCCGTGCGGGTCTTTGCCCCGCTCGGCTGGACGGTGACGGCCGACCCGATCCCGCTCGACGGGACGCACCCCGAGTGGGGTGACAGCCGGTACGTCGCACTGACCCTCACCGGCACGTTCCGGGTCGCCGACGCGCTCAACCACCTGTACGTCCTGCTGCCCGTGCTGGACGACGCCAAGCATTACTGGGTGGCGCCGGACGAGGTGGACAAGCTGCTTCGGGCCGGCGTCGGCTGGCTGGCCGACCACCCGGAGCGGGCCCTGATCACCCGCCGCTACCTGGCGCACCAGCGCGCGCTTGCCGGTGAGGCCCTGGCCCGCCTCGCCGAGCTGCGACTGGCCGACGAGCCGCCTGCGGACGACAGTGTGACCGACGAGCCGAAGACCGACAGCCCGCAGCGCGCCTCGCTGGCCGTACGGAGACGCGAGGCGGTGCTGACCGCGCTGCGGGCCAGCGGCGCGTCCCGGGTGCTGGACCTGGGCTGCGGTGGCGGCGCGCTGCTCACCGCGTTGGTCGCCGACCGGCGGTACACCGAGGTCGTCGGCACCGACGTCTCCAGCCACGCGTTGACCCTGGCCGCCCGCCGGCTCCGGCTGGACCGGCTGCCCGAGCGGCAGCGCGACCGGATCCGGCTCCGGCAGTCGGCGCTGACCTACCGGGACGACCGGCTGCGGGGGTACGACGCGGCCGTGCTGATGGAGGTCATCGAGCACGTCGACCCGCCCCGGCTGCCGGCGCTGGAGGACGCCGTGTTCGGTCACGCCCGGCCGGGCACGGTGGTGGTGACCACCCCGAACGCCGAGTACAACGTCCGCTACGAGGGGCTCGGCGCGGGCCGGTTCCGGCACGCCGACCACCGCTTCGAGTGGACCCGCGCCGAGTTCGCGTCCTGGGTCGAGCGGGTGGCCGCGGCGTACGGCTACTCCGCCGCGATCGGCGGGATCGGCGACGACGACCCCGAGGTGGGCGCACCGACCCAGCAGGCCGTGCTGACCCGGCAGGAGGAGAGCCGATGACCACGCTCGACATTCCCGAGCTCGCCCTGGTGGCGCTGGTCGGCGTCTCCGGCTCCGGCAAGTCCACCTTCGCCAGGCGGCACTTCCTGCCCAGCCAGGTGCTCTCCTCGGACATGTTCCGGGCGATGGTGGCCGACGACGAGAACGACCAGTCGGCCTCCGCGGACGCCTTCGAGGCGCTGCACCACGTTGCCGGGACCCGGCTGCGACGCGGCCGGCTGACCGTGGTGGACGCGACGAACCTCCAGCCGCACGCCCGGGCCGGGCTGGTGCGGGTGGCCCGGGAGCATGACGTGCTGCCGGTGGCGATCGTGCTGGACGTGCCGGAGGCGCTGGCCTGGGAGCGGACCGAGGGGCGGGCCGACCGGACCTTCGGCCGGCAGGTGCTGGGCCGGATGCAGCGCGACCTGCGCCGGACGTACGGGCAGCTGGCCCGGGAGGGCTTCCGCAAGGTGCACGTGCTGCGCGGCGTCGAGGAGATCGACGCCACCCGGATCCGGTACGAGCGGCTCTTCAACGACCGGCGGGAGCTGACCGGGCCGTTCGACATCGTCGGTGACGTGCACGGCTGCCGCGAGGAGCTGGAGGCGCTGCTGCTCCGGCTCGGCTGGTCGCTGCGCCGCGACGACGCGGGCCGCCCGGTGGACGCGGTGCACCCGGCTGGTCGTACCGCCGTCTTCGTGGGTGACCTGGTGGACCGCGGCCCGGACTCCCCCGGCGTGCTCCGCCTGGTGATGGGCATGGTCGCGGCCGGGCACGCGATCTGCGTGCCCGGCAACCACGAGCAGAAGCTGCTGCGCCGGCTGCGCGGCCGGGACGTGCGGCTCACCCACGGCCTGGCCGAGACGATGGCCCAGCTGGCGGCGGAGTCCCCGGAGTTCGTCGCGGAGGTGGCGGGGTTCGTCGACGGCCTGGTCAGCCACTTCGTGCTGGACGGCGGGCGACTGGTGGTCGCGCACGCCGGGCTGAAGGAGGCCTACCAGGGCCGCGCCTCCGGCCGGGTCCGCGCGTTCGCGCTGTTCGGGGAGACCACCGGCGAGACCGACGAGTTCGGCCTGCCGGTCCGCTACCCGTGGGCGCGCGACTACCGGGGCTCGGCGATGGTCGTGTACGGCCACACGCCCACCCCGGAGCCGGAGTGGGTGAACAACACCATCTGCATCGACACCGGCTGCGTCTTCGGCGGGAAGCTCACCGCGCTCCGCTACCCGGAGAAGGAGCTGGTCGCCGTCGGAGCGGTCAAGGAGTGGTACGCCCCGGCCCGCCCGCTGGTCGCGCCCACGCCAACCCGGCCGGACACCGTGCTGGACCTGGCCGACGTGACCGGCCGCCGGCACCTCGAGCACGCGTACGGGACGCTGACCGTGCCGGCGGAGAACGCCGCCGCCGCGCTGGAGGTGATGAGCCGGTTCGCGGTGGACCCGGGCCGGCTGGTCTGGCTGCCGCCGACGATGGCGCCCTGCTCGACCGCCACCACCGACGGGTTCCTGGAGCACCCGGCGCAGGCGTTCGCCGACTACCGGTCGGCGGGCGTCGAGCGGGTGGTCTGCGAGGAGAAGCACATGGGCTCCCGCGCGGTGGTGCTGGTCGAGCGGGAGCCCGGACGGTTCGGCGGCGGGGCGGTGCACACCCGGACCGGCCGGCCGTTCTTCGGGTCGCCGCTCGACGACGAGCTGCTGGCCCGGGTCCGGGCCGCGGTGACCGGCGCCGGGCTCTGGGCCGAGCTGGACACCGACTGGCTGCTGCTCGACTGCGAGCTGCTGCCCTGGTCGGCGAAGGCGGGTGGGCTGATCCGGGAGCAGTACGCGAGCGTCGGCGCCGCCGGCCGGGCCGCGCTGCCAGCGGTGCTCGCCACGCTGGACGCGGCGGCCGGGCGGGGACTGCCGGTCGACGAGCTGCGCGGGCGGATGGCCGACCGGGCGGCGGAGATCGGGGCCTACTCGGCGGCGTACCGGGCGTACGTCGGGCCGACCGACGGGCTGCGCGGAGTGACCCTCGCGCCGTTCGCCGTGCTGGCCGGGGCCGGGGCGAGCTACGCCGACCGGGACCACGGCTGGCACCTCGACCTGGCGGACCGGCTCTGCGCCGCCGACCCGGAGTTCTTCACCCCGACCCGCCGGCAGGTGGTCGACCTGACCGACCCGTCGGCGGTGGCGGCGGCCACCGAGTGGTGGCTGGCGCTGACCGCGGCCGGCGGGGAGGGCATGGTGGTCAAGCCGTACGCCGGGCCGGCCGCCCGCTCGGCGCGGGGTTCGCTGCTCCAGCCGGGGATCAAGTGCCGGGGCCGGGAGTACCTGCGGATCATCTACGGCCCCGGGTACACCGAGCCGGGTCAGCTCGCCGCGCTGCGCAAGCGGTCGCTGGGCCGCAAGCGCGGCCTGGCCCTGCGCGAGCACGCCCTCGGTCTGGCCGCTCTGGACGCGCTGGCCGCGGACGCCCCGCTCTGGCGTCGCCACGAGCTGGTCTTCGCCATCCTCGCCTGCGAGTCCGAGCCGGTCGACCCCCGCCTCTGACCCGTCCGGACCGGTCCGGCGCGACGCCGGTCCGGGCTTCGGTAACCTTTGTGGCCGTGGACACAGCAGAGAAGACCCGGATGCTCTCCGAGAGCATCGCCCTGAACCCGATCGACCCGAAGGACCTGATTCACACCTTCGGGTTGATCGGCGTCTGGGCGATCCTCTTCGCCGAGACCGGCCTACTGGTCGGCTTCTTCTTCCCGGGCGACTCGCTGCTGTTCCTGGCCGGCGTGGCCGCCTCGCCGGTGGCCGACGCGATCTTCGGTAGCGGCACCCGGCTGAACCTGGCCGCGCTGCTGATCGGCGGGCCGCTCTGCGCGATCGCCGGCGCGCAGCTCGGGCACTGGCTCGGTGCCCGGTACGGCCGCCGGATGTTCGAGCGCCCCAACTCCCGCCTCTTCAAGCGGGAGTACGTGGAGAAGGCGGAGTACTACTTCCAGAAGTTCGGCCCGGCGAAGGCCGTGGTGCTGGCCCGCTTCATCCCGATCGTCCGCACGTTCCTCAACCCGGTGGCCGGGGTGCTCGGCATGCCGGCCCGACAGTTCCTGCTCTGGAACATCGTCGGCGCCTTCCTCTGGGTGGACGGCATCCTGCTGATCGGCTACCTGCTCGCCGAGCAGATCTACAGCGCGATCGGCGACAAGATCGACCGGTACATCCTGCCGGTGGTCGCGCTGATCGTCGTGATCTCGGTGCTGCCGATCTTCTTCGAGTTCCTCCGCGACCGGCGGGCGCGCAAGCGCGGCGAGGCGGCCGCGATGGTCGCCGCGGCCAGCGCGGCCGGGGTGGCCGACGCGGTGCGGGACGCCGTCGACGGCGACGACCACCCCCACCACGGCCAGCACGGCCGCTGATCCCGGGTACGCCGATGGCCGGTCCCCTCGCGGGGGCCGGCCATCGGCAACGACCTGTCGACCTGCGGATGGTACGGATGACGGGCAGCCGTCACCGTCCGGTGGTGGCGCCACCCCAAGCACGCCACCCGACGCCGCCCCGGGCAGGGGCGACCATCCGGTCGTCGGACACGTCCGGTTTCAGCGGGCCTTCTTGGTGGCCCGCTTGCGCGGCGGGGTCAGCAGATCCGCGATCGTCGCGATCGCGCTCGGCACCAGCCGGTAGTACGCCCAGACACCGCGCTTCTCCCGCTCCAGCAAGCCGGCCTCGGTGAGGATACGCAGGTGGTGACTGACCGTCGGCTGCGAGAGGCCGAGCGGCGCGGTCAGGTCACAGACGCACGCCTCGCCCTCGGGGGCCGACTGGATCAGGCTGAGCAGCCGCAGCCGGGCGGGATCCGCGAGGGCCTTGAGGACCCCCGCGAGACGCTCGGCATCGGCACGTTCGATCGGCTCGCCGGCAAGCGGCGAGATCTGAGGCATGGTCATTTCAGCCAACGCAGTTCCCACGTATTCCATCCTTCCACCAGCAGCATCGATCCGCCTGCATATCAGCAGATCCGAATCGGTCGACTTTTACGCCACAAGGCCGAGGTCAGCCAACGTATAGGCCGCCCGATAAGGCAATCCGGCGGCTCGCACCGCGTCGCCGGCACCTCGATCAACAATAACCGCAACACCCACCACTTCGGCCCCGGCCTCGCGCAGTGCGTCGACGGCGGTCAACACACTGCCACCCGTGGTCGAGGTGTCCTCCACGGCCAGGACCCGACGACCCGCGACGTCCGGCCCCTCGATCCGGCGTTGCAGACCATGCGCCTTCCCCGCCTTGCGGACGACGAACGCGTCCAGCGGGCGATCGGTCGCGGCGGCCGCGTGCAGCATCGAGAGGGCGACCGGATCGGCCCCCAGGGTCAGCCCGCCGACGGCGTCGTACTCCCAGTCGGCGGTCAGCTCGCGCAGCACCCGACCGACCAACGGCGCCGCCCGGTGATCGAGCGTGACGCGACGCAGATCGACGTACCAGTCCGCCTCGCGACCTGAGGACAGCACCACCCGGCCATGGACCACAGCCAGGTCAGTGATGAATTTACGCAGGTCGTCGTGGTGGCCCATGGCGATAGAGGGTACTGCGCAAGTCTGGGAGCCGGATGTGGGGTCCACCCGGGTCAGCCCTGCGGGCGACCGATGGGTGGCGATGTCCGACTACTCCGCGCGACCGTCCATCCGGGTCGGCGCCGCCACGTCCCGCCCGCGGGACAGCCGTCCGGCCGACCGCGCTCAACCGCCGTCCCGGCCCACCCGCCCCCGGGTGTCCCGGGAGACCCCGCGCAGCAGCCGCCTCGGCGCGTGCCGCAGACCGGCCACCGCCAGCTTGTACTTCCACGTCGGAACGCTGACCAGCTTTCCTTTTTCCAGGTCACGCAGCCCTTCGGCGACCACATCGTCGGCCTTGAGCCACATCCAGCGCGGGGTCGCGGACATGTCGATGCCCGCCCGCTCGTGGTAACCGGTGCGGGTGTAGCCCGGACAGAGCGCCATCACCCGTACGCCGCGCGGCGCCACCGAACGGCCGATCGACTCACTGAAATTCGTCACCCAAGCCTTGCTCGCCGAGTACGTCGAGCCAGGCATGACCACCCCGAAACCCGCAACCGAAGAGACATTTATCACTGCCCCTCGCCCGCGTTCGACCATCGGGCCGAGGGCGGCGTGGGTCAGCCGCAGCACGGCCTGCACGTTGAGCCGCAGCAGCCGGGCCTCGTCCTCGACGGTCGACCGGAGGAACGGGGTGTTGAGACTGATCCCGGCGTTGTTGACCAGCAGCTCGATCGGCGGGTCGGCGGTGAGCCGGCGCTCCACCGCCGCGCAACCGTCGTCCGTGGACAGATCGGCGGAGATCACCTCGGCCTCCCGCCCGTACCGGCCGGTCAGCTCGGCGGCCGTGGCGTCGAGCCGACCGGCGTCCCGGGCCACCAGGACCAGGTGCCAGCCGTCGGCGGCGAGCCGGTGCGCGAAGGCCGCGCCGATCCCCGCGCTGGCACCGGTGATCAGGGCCCGTCGTGGGGCGAAGGGTGGTTCGGCGGTCATGGGCGGTCCTCGGGGGGTGGGGGCGGGCCGTCACTGGGCGGGGCCGACGGCGGCCCGGAGACGGGTGGGGCCGACGGCGGCCCGTAGTCGGACGGGGTCGGTAGGCCCGACGGCGGTCCGTAGCCGGGCGGGGCGGACGGCGGTCCGTAGCCGGTCGGAGCCGGGTAGCTCGGCGCGGCCGGGGGCGTCGGGCCGGTCGGGGGAATCGGGCCGGTCGGGGGAATCGGGCCGGTCGGGGTCGGCCGGCGGCGGAGGAAGGCGCTCGCGGCGGGCAGGGTCAGCAGGGCGGCGACCACCAGGTAGCCGAGGACCTGCGCCACCGACAGGGCCGCGTTCAGCGGGATCCACCAGCCCGGATACGCGTCACCCAGCCGGGCCAGCAGCTCGGCGGTGACCCGCTCGTCGGCGCCCAACCGCAGTGGCGCGGCCCGCTGACCGACCAGCACGGCCAGCCCGCAGCAGCCGCAGAGCAGGCCCAGCCCGCAGACCGCCCAGGTGCCCACCCGGGCACCCGCGCGGCCGGCGAGCAGGCCGAGGGCGAGACCGACGAGCACCAGGCCGACCAGCACGCCTCCCACGGCCGACAGCACGCTGGAGGCACGCAGCAGCGACACCACGCCGTCGATCTCGCTGCCCCCGGCACCGGTCGCGCTCGCGGCCAATCGGAAGCGGTCGACGGTGCCACCCAGGACGAGCAGGCCCGCGACGGCGTACACCGCGGCGCCGACCGCCATCAGCAGCAGCACCGTCGCCGCGGCGACGACCGCCGCCGGACGGCGGGGCGGCGCCTGATCGGGATACGACACGACAGATCCCTCCGGTAGGCATCGGCTTGCAACCTACTCGGAGGGATCGTCGGCGTCGCCCTTATCCGGACGTCAACTTCCCGATGGCGGCCGGGTTCCCGGCCCCTCGGTCCCGTCCTCCCCACCACCCGGCCGGCCCGGTGCCGGTCGGTCCCAACCAGGCTGGTCCGATCCCGGCTGGCCGGGAGCCGGCGGGGCCGGCGGCTGCCACGGACCGGGCGCGGCGGGGTGGCCCGGGGCCGGCGGGTAGCCAAGCTGACCGGGCTGACCAGGCTGGCCGGGGGCGTACGGCTGGGCCGGGTAGCCGCCGCCGGGCAGCGGCGGCTCCCAGGTCTGCTGCGGCTTGCGGAAGAAGGCGTTGGCCTTCGGCAGCGCCAGCAGGATCAGGGCGACCAGCAGGGCGAGCATGCCGAGGACGCCGAGCAACGTGGTGAGCGGGCCGTACCAGGAGGGCAACGCGTCCTCCAGCCGGCGTTGGACCTCCGCCCCACTCGGCATGTCGCCGGTGTTCCCGCCGCTGGTCAGCCCGCCGGCCGCGTTGTTCACCAGGCTGCCGCCGGTGCAGCAGATCAGGATGCCGCCCAGCACCCAGGTGGTGATCCGGGCGCCGTTCTTCCCGCGGTTGTTCAGCAGCGCGAGGACGACCATGCCGACGGCGAGCAGCAGGGTCAGCACGGCCAACGCGATGCCGAACACGTAGGCCAACTCGCCGGCCTGCTCGGCGGAGGTCCCTCGGTAGGCGTCCTCGAGGACCTTCCGGACGGTGCCGATGGTGGAAATCGTCAGGATCAGGTTGACCACCTGAATGACGGCGAACAGGATGAGCAGCCAGCTGGATATCGTCACCAGGCCCGGCCGGGCACGGGTGGGCGTGCCGTGGGCATCGACCATGATTCTCCTTCCCTAGATCACCCGCACACCGTAACCAGCTTCGGCCACCGGGGCACGGCACGCCGGGCGGGAACATCCGGAACAGGGGGCGTCGGTCAGTCGTCGAGCGGCGACGCCTGCAGGCAGAGCCGGCGGTGCTCGGCGGTGACCACACCGAGGAGGAAGAGGTCGACGGCGAGGGCGGAGACCGCCCCGAACTGGTTGACGGTGAAGTTGAAGATCTGCCCGAAGAGCAGGTCGACCAGGAGCGCCAGCTTGAACAGCCGGAACGCGTCGGCCCGGTCCCGGCGCAGCCGCAGCGCCGCCCGTACGCTCAGCACGGCGGTGATCAGCGCGGCGATCGAGGTCCCCAGCACCGCGCCCCACTCCCGCTGCTGGTCCAGCTCACCGGTGACGCCGGCGAGCAGCACGCCCACCACGGTGACCACCGGCTCCACCACCAGGTAGACCACCACCGGCCAGACCAGCCACCGGCGGGCGGTCAGCCAGGCGACGACCCGACGGGAAGCGGCCACCCAGCGCTGCCAGAACCGGACCGGTGGCGGCTCCCGCCGGGGCACCGCGTCGAGCAGTCGCCTCACCGCCGCTTCGGTGGCCGGACCCGATCCCCGGACCAGCCGCAGCACCGCCGCGCGCCGCCGGTCGGTGAGCCCACCCGGCACCCCGCTCAGCACCATGTCCAGGGCGTTCGCGGTCCGCTCGGCGGGGGTCAGCCGGATCCGGCCACGGACCGCCTGGGTGAGCACGACCAGCAGGGCGAACGCGCCGTAGATGATGCCGGCGGCCGGGGCGTAGAAGTAGTCGGTCCGGGTGGTGACGAACTTGCCCACCTCGTCGATGAAGAGCCCGAAGCCGACGCCGCCGACGATCGCGCCGGCCGTCCGGGGCCCACCGCCGAGGAAGACCAGCGCGATGCCGAGGCCGGCGGCCATCAGCAGCCCGCCCCAGAGCACGTGCGCGACGTGCAGTCCGCCCCCGCCGAGCTGCGGGTAGCCGGTGGCCTGGAGGTACGCCCGGGTGAGCAGCACGGTGACCACCCCGGAGAGCACGAACGCCTCGAGGTACGCGGCCGCGTCCACCGACCGGGTCGGCACCCGGTTGCGGAGCCATTCGACGCCCGGGGGTGTACGGCGACGACGCGACGACCCGGGCGACATGCCACCGACGCTAGTGGCCGCAACACTTTGTCCGGGCGTACTCCAGCACCCTGGGCTGCAGCAACGTGGCGGCGGCCAGCCCGAACCGTTCGAGGCCGCTCTCGGCGTCGACGTCGACCGGCAGGCTCAGGCCGCCTTCTCCGGGCCGCCCTGCGGGTAGATCATCACCTCGGCCCGGTGCAGCTTCTCGCCGAGCGCCACCTTCCAGCCGGCCTCCCCGTACGCCTCGAAGGAGAGCCGGCCCCCGCCGGGCGCCTGGTAGTCGTAGTAGCGCATGGTGCCGCGCGGTTCGAGGCCGGTGCCGTCGGTGGCGGTGTAGCGGGCCTCGCCGGACTCGTCCCAGGTGTAGCGGCGGCCGGCGACGTCGAGGGTCGGTGCGCCCGGCGTGACGGTGGCGGACGGTTCGGCGGTCCAGAGCACCAGCTCCAGGTCCGGGTCCTCCTGGACGGAGAGCCAACGCTTCACCCCGCCGGCGTCGTCGAGCTGGTGTTCCGCCCAGCTCCAGCCGCCCTCGACGAGGTGCACCGAGCCGCGCACCGTGTGCGGCACCTGGCGGATCTCCACGATGTCGCCGGGGCGGAGCTTGCGGGGGTCACCGCGCAGCGCGTCGGAGTCCCGGTCACGGAACGGGTCGCCGGGCGCCGGCGGGCGCGGCCCGGACCGGGCCTTGCGGAGCGCCACCACGGCGATCACGGCACCGGCCACTCCGATCAGACATCCCAGCGTCGTCACCAGGTACGCCACCGAACCGTTCACGACCACCTCCCCACGTGCGTCGGCGGGAACGGTAACAACCCGACGCCCGGGCTGGGAAAACTTGCTCGCCGAGTCACTGGTCGGTTACCGGCCGCCCCGGCCCCGGTCAGGCGTCCGCGAGGCGTTCCGTGGCGTACCCATGCAGCGTCGCGCGCCCCATCACGCACCCGCTGAACGTGGTGAACTCGCGCTCGTCGTCGCGCAGCCGCGTCCAGGCCGCCCGACCGGCCACCGGGTCGACCTGGTCCAGCAGCGTCGCCGCGTACGCCTTTCCCGCCGGCGAGCCGTGCGTGAGCAACCAGTCGACCTTCTTACGGGCCGCCTCGGGGTGCTCGTCGAGCGCCCGCTCCACGTGCCGGTACGCCTCGGTCGCCGGCAGCAGGGTGGACGCGATGCCCACCCCGCCGAAGGCGAGCGTGTCGGCCTTGGCCAGCTCCTTGACGGCGGCGTTCAGCTCGCGGTCCTTCTTCCCGATCCCCAACATGCCCTCACTATTGCCCCGCGCCGGGGCCGCTGACCCTGTTGACCAAGAAGTTTGCGTCCGGGAGCACCGGCTCCTCGGACGCAAACTTCTTGATCATTGCGGTCGATCCGTCAGGCGGCGGTGACCGCCAGCGATTCCTTGGCGTCGGAGAGGTCGACCTTCACCGTGTCGCCGTCGCGGATCTGGCCGGCGAGCAGGGCCTTGGCGAGCTGGTCGCCGATGGCCGACTGGACCAGGCGACGCAGCGGGCGGGCACCGTAGATCGGGTCGTACCCGCGCTCGGCGAGCCAGGTGCGGGCCGCTTCGGTGATCTCCAGGCCGAGCCGGCGGTCCGCCAGCCGCTTTCGCATCCGGCCGAGCTGGATGTCGACGATCGAGCGCAGGTCGTCACCGCGGAGCGCGGCGAAGACCACGATGTCGTCGAGGCGGTTGATGAACTCCGGCTTGAAGTGCGACCGCACCATCGCGAGGACACCCTCCCGGCGCTGCTCCTCGGCCAGCGTCAGGTCGCTGATCACCGACGACCCGAGGTTGGAGGTGAGGATCAGGATCGCGTTGCGGAAGTCCACCGTCCGGCCCTGGCCGTCGGTGAGCCGACCGTCGTCGAGCACCTGGAGCAGCACGTCGAAGACGTCCGGGTGGGCCTTCTCCACCTCGTCCAGCAGGATCACCGAGTACGGCCGGCGGCGCACCGCCTCGGTGAGCTGCCCGCCCTCCTCGTAGCCGACGTACCCGGGCGGGGCGCCGAGCAGGCGGGCCACCGAGTGCTTCTCGCCGTACTCGCTCATGTCGATGCGGACCATGGCCCGCTCGTCGTCGAAGAGGAACTCGGCGAGCGCCTTGGCCAGCTCGGTCTTGCCGACACCGGTCGGACCGAGGAAGAGGAAGCTGCCGGTCGGGCGGTCCGGGTCGGCGACGCCGGCCCGGGCGCGGCGGACCGCGTCGGAGACCGCGGTGACCGCCTCGGTCTGGCCGACCACCCGGGAGCCCAGCGACTCCTCCATCCGGAGCAGCTTGGCCGTCTCGCCCTCGAGCAGCCGGCCGGCGGGGATGCCGGTCCAGGAGGCGACCACGGCGGCGATGTCGTCCGCGCCGACCTCCTCCTTGAGCATCGCGCCGTCGGCCTGGAGCCGGGCCAGCTCCTCCTCGGCCTTCGTCAGCTCGGCCTTGAGGGCGGGGATCCGGCCGTACCGCAGCTCAGCGGCGCGTTCCAGCTCGCCGTCCCGCTCGGCCCGCTCGGCCTCGCCGCCGAGGCGCTCCAGTTCCTCCTTGGCAGTGGAGAGCTTGGTGATGTGGCTCTTCTCCAGCTGCCAACGCTCGGAGAGCACGGTGAGCTGCTCGCGCTTGTCGGCCAGCTCCTTGCGCAGCCGTTCGAGGCGCTCGGCGGAGGCGGCGTCCGGCTCCTTGGCCAGCGCCATCTCCTCGATCTCCAGCCGGCGCACCGCCCGCTCGATCTCGTCCACCTCGACCGGCCGGGAGTCGATCTCCATCCGGAGCCGGGACGCGGACTCGTCGACCAGATCGATCGCCTTGTCCGGCAGGAACCGTTCGGTGATGTAGCGGTCGGAGAGGGAGGCGGCGGCGACCAGCGCGGCATCGGTGATGCGTACGCCGTGGTGCACCTCGTAGCGCTCCTTGAGGCCGCGCAGGATGCCGATGGTGTCCTCGATGGTCGGCTCGCCGACCAGCACCGGCTGGAAGCGGCGCTCCAGCGCCGGGTCCTTCTCGATGTGCTCGCGGTACTCGTCGAGGGTGGTCGCGCCGACCATCCGCAGCTCGCCCCGGGCCAGCATCGGCTTGAGCATGTTGCCGGCGTCCATCGAGCCCTCGCCCTTGCCGGCGCCGACCACCGTGTGCAGTTCGTCGAGGAAGGTGATGACCTGTCCGTTGGAGTTCCTGATCTCCTCCAGGACCGACTTCAGCCGCTCCTCAAACTGGCCGCGGTACTGCGCCCCGGCGACCATCGCGCCGAGGTCGAGGGAGACCAGCTTCTTGCCCCGCAACGACTCGGGCACGTCACCGGCGACGATCCGCTGGGCGAGGCCCTCGACGATCGCGGTCTTGCCGACGCCGGGCTCGCCGATCAGCACCGGGTTGTTCTTCGTACGCCGGGAAAGCACCTGGATCACCCGGCGGATCTCCGAGTCCCGGCCGATCACCGGGTCGATCTTGCCGTCGCGGGCGCTCGCGGTCAGGTCGACGCCGTACTTGGCGAGGGCCTGGTAGGTCTGCTCCGGGTCTACGGTGGTGACCCGCCGGTCCCCGCCGCGCACGGTCGGGAAGGCGGCGACCAGGTTCTCCTCGGTGGCGCCGGCGGACTTCAGCGCGCCGGAGACCGCCCCACCCACCCGGGCGAGGCCGGCGAGCAGGTGCTCCGTGGAGGTGTACTCGTCGCCCAGCGGCCGGGCGATCTGCTCGGCGGCGCCGATGGCGTTGACGAACTCGCGGGCCAGGGTGGGCTCGGCGATGCTGGAGCCGCGCGCGGCGGGCAGCGCGTCGACCGCACGCTGGGCGGCCCGGCTCAGCTCGGCGGGGTCGGCCCCGACGGCGCGCAGCAGGCCGGCGGCGGTCGAGCCCTCGGTGTCCAGCAGCGACAGCAGCAGGTGCCAGGGCTCCACGGTGGCGTGGCCGCGCTGGTTGGCCAGGGCGACGGCGCCGGTGATGGTCTCGCGGCTCTTGGTGGTGAGTCGTTCCGTGTTCATTGGCTCCCCCGGATCGGCGTGTCCACTAGGAAGGACACAACCAGAGTTGAGCCTATTCCGCTCAACTCCAGGTGTGTGACCTGGCTCACTCGATACGCGGCCGGTCGTGCGCGGATCTATCCAACAGAACTACATAAACTAAATATCCGAGCCTGAAAATAGGTACTTTCTAGAGCGGATGACGTGATGCGCAGTTTCGCCGATCTCGATCGGTTGATCGGTCAGGTGCCTGGTCCGGTCGTCACCGCGCTCGGCACGGTGGACGTCGGTCGGGGCTCGGAGGCGCTTTACCGGGATCAACTTCCTGGCCTGCTGAGCCAGCTCGCCAACCGGGCTCGCGTCGCCAGCATCACGGCCTCCTCAGCCATCGAGGGTGTCGTCGTCCCCGACCACGCTCGAGCAGACAAGATCCTTTCAGGCAGGGTCACGCAGCTGAGGACCCGAAGCGAGCAGGAGCTCGCCGGCTACCGGGACGCCCAGGACTATCTGTTCCAGGGTCCGTGGCGCCCAATCAACAGCGGACTTCTCCTCCACCTGCACAAGATGCTCTTCGGGCACACCGCAGCCGCCGGCGGTCGGTTCAAGACCGAGGACAACCTGGTCGTCGACCGCTCCGCTTCGGGGGAGGTGACCGTGCGCTTCCAGCCCGTCCGAGCGTCGGACACGCCCTTCTACGTGTCGGAGCTGATCGACCGCTACCTGGCCGAAGTGTCAGGCCAACGGCATCACCCGGTGCTCCTGGTCGGGCTCTTCGCACTCGATCTGCTCGTGATCCATCCCTTCGAGGACGGAAATGGACGGGTGACCCGGGCCCTCACCAACGCCCTGCTGATGGAGACCGGTTACACCGTCTCGCGGTACGTCAGCTTGGAACAGCGGATCGCCGAGACGGCGGACGAGCACTACCAGGCCCTGCTCGACTCCACCCATGGCTGGCACGACGACCGCGCCGACCCTTGGCCATGGCTGAGCTACTTCGTCAACATCCTGGCCACGGCGTACCGGACGTTCGCGCAGCGGGCCGCCTCTGATCGAGCCGACGGCTCGAAGCAGGACCGGGTCCGCGACTACGTGAACCACGCTCCCGCAGTCTTCCGGATGTCCGACATCCGCACCGCGCTACCCGGCGTCAGCGATCCGACGATCCGCGTCGTGCTGGACCGCCTCCGCCGTGACGGCATCATCAGCTCCGACGGCCTGGGCAGGGCGGCAGCCTGGCGGCGAACGCCTTCCTGATCCGAAGGAGTGCGGGTCAGCGGAGATCCACTTCCTGCATGTCCGGTCGCGGCCGGACGCCACCCCGCTGGTGCTCATCCACGGCTGGCCCGGCTCGGTGGTCGAGTACCTGGACCGGTCGGGACTCCGGTCCCCCGCCGGGCACCTCGCCGTCCGGCCGGACCGGTCGGAGTGTGGTCGTGACGGGTCGGCGTCCGCGCCTGCCGCCGGGCGGCGGTAGGGCGCGGACCGCCTTTGGAGCTGAATCGTCTGCATCATCGGGCACGGTGGCGCCGGGACGAATCCGGCCAGCGGGGCAGGCGGGCGGTGCAGGGAGTTTCGTGGTCGGCGCGCAGGACGCAGCGCCGGCCGTTGTCGAGGCGGTGGTCGCAGAACACGCGGTGGCGTACCCCCTGGTTGTCCTCGGTGGAAACGGTGGTCTCGCCGGAATCGACGTGAGTGAGGAAGGCCAGCGAGCGGGCGGCGGTCCGCGCGAGGATCTTGGCGCGGGCGAGGTCGGCGGCGGTGACCGGCAGATGGATGACGTACCGGGTGGTCACGGGCGCCGGGCCAGGTCGCGCATGGTGGGGGCGTGGCGGGACTGCCACTCGCGGAGCGCGTCCTTGATCCGGGCCGTCTCCTCCCGGCTTCGGGCCACCTCGGCGTGCGCGGCGGCGAGATCCCCGGCCACCCGGTCGAGGAACGCGACGACCTCGACCGGGTCCAGGCCATGACGGCGGGTGGCGAAGGCCCGGCTGCGCACCTGCCACGGGCGAAGCGGGGGATACGACGGGGAGCGGTACGCGCCTGCCGGCGGCCGGTTCGACGGACCAGATCTGGTCGCCGGCCCGCCGTTGCGCCGCATGAGCAGTGGTCGCAAGAGGTTGCGCACGATGTTCGGTCCCTTCCTCGACTGGTTGTGCGGGGCTGGAAGGAGCGGCCCGGCCGGGCACCGTTGATCAGCCGGGCCGCCCCGCCCTGCCGCCGCAGCCCCGCTCGGCAGTACGACAGCAGGGCACGCCGGGAGGGGTCGGGACGGACTCCAGGGGCACCCGCCCCGACCGGGTGAGCGCCCCAAGTGCCATCCGGAGGCGTTCACGAGGAACCTACAATCGGTACCGGTCGTAGGTCAACGACCAACCCGCGATTGCTTGAGGTTGGAGGTTGCTGCGTGATCGAATGGGTGTGCCATCCGGGGAGTGTGTATGCCCAAGCAGCAGTACCAGGTGCTCGCAGACGAGCTGAAGAACAAGATTGATTCAGGAGAGTGGCGGCCTGGCACGAAGCTGCCCAGCCGCTCGCAGCTGTGCAAGGAGTACGGCGTATCGGACACGGTGGTCGGTAAGGCCATGATGATCCTCCGCGCGACCGGCCTCACCGAGACGCTGGAGGGGGTCGGGGTGTTCGTCGCCGGGCCGAAGTAGGAGGCGAAGACCTAGCCATCGGGTCAGTCGCCGTCCAGGATCAGCTTGATCCAGCGCCGGTTGGCGGTCCACCCCGTGCCGAGAATGACGTCGTCCGGCCCGAAAGCGGCGATCGTGCCGTCGGCGAGCACCGTGAGGTAGTGCTCGGCCGTGAGCGGCCAGTCGAGGTGGTAGTAACGACCCCCGGCCACCATTCCCACCCCGTCGGGGCCGATCACCGCCATCAGCCCGACCCCGATCGGCGCCACCGACCGGGCCTGCGCGGGGTGCCCGACCGCGGGCTCCGGCTCCCAGGACCGTGGACCGACGAAACGCCAGAGCGCCGGGAAATCGGTCCGGTCCGGCCGCTCCCCGATCAGCCAACCCGCGCCGTCGGGAGCGAAGGCCACCCGCAGCACCCCCACCTCGCCGCCGGAGAACGGCACCGGGGTGCGCAGCCAGTGCCGCCCCCGGTCCCCGGACACCGCGGCGTATGGCCGGCCTGCGGCCGCACCGGCCGCCACGATCAGGTCACCGTAGCGACCGGCAGTGTTCAACCCGGGTACCGACGGCTGTACGGTCAGTGGGCGCAACCGCCGGCCGTCCCACTCACCGACTTCGCCCCGGCCCTCGATGACCTGGTAGTCGCCCCGCGCGGCCACCAGCGGCAGCGGCTCCGCCCCGGTGGTATGGGTGAAGGTGACACCACCGTCGGTGGAGGTGTACCAGCCGTACGGCTCGGCGAGCAGCACCAGCGCCCCCGGTACCGCGTAGAGCTGCTGGTCCTGCGCGACCGGACGGGGATGCCGCAGCGCTCGCCAGGAGCGTCCACCGTCCACGGTGGCGAAGAGCAGGGCGGCACAGCCGCGACCGGGCGGCACCCCGTCGCAGGCGGCGAAGAGCGCGTAGCCGTGCGCCGCGTCGACGAACTCGACGTACGGCCGGTCGTACCGTGGTGGGACGGCGACCCGGACGTGCCGTACCTCGTCGAAGCCGGCGGCCCGCGGCGGCGCCGGCGCGGTCACGACCGGTCGGGGTGACGCGGACGCCCAGTTCGGCGGCGGCCGGCGGACGTCCCCGATCGAACAGGCCGCCAGGGCCGGCAGGAACAGCAGTGCGGTCACCGAGCGGGCTGTCCGCCGATTCATGGCGCCTCCAGCACACGGCAGCCAGCCTCACCTGGGTGCGAGTACCTACAGATTGTCCTACCGAGACCGGGACGGGCAGCGCGACCAGCGGAGAAGATCTCCCGGGCTCATCAGATCTCCGACGCAGGGTAGCCTCACCTGGGTGCGAGTACGTGTCGAACAGACTGCCCTACCGGGGATCGGCGTACGTCATGACCTGGTGACCGAATCTGGCCGCCGGTTGGGGGTGGTCTCCCACCGCAACGGCCGCCGGGACCTCGTCCTGTACGACCCGGACGATCCGGACGCCTGCCAGGCAGACATCCCGCTGACCGACGACGAGGCGGAGGCGCTCGCCGACATCCTCGGCGCGTCGCTGATGCTCGGCCAGCTCTCCGGGCTGCGCGAGCAGGCCGCCGGGCTGCTCACCGAGCAGATCGCCATCACGGCCGGCTCGAAGTACGTCAACAAGCGGCTCGGGGACACCCGGGCACGCACCCGTACCGGCGCCTCCATCGTGGCGGTGCTGCGGCAGGGCGAGGTGAACGTCTCGCCGGATCCCACCTTCCGCTTCGCGGCCGGTGACGTGGTGGTCGTGGTCGGCACCCGCCAGGGTCTCGATGGAATGACCGCCATCCTCGCCGACGACGGCCCGGACGGCTGAGGCGGATGCACGAAACCACGACTCTGCTCGTCGAGGTCGGGGCGCTGCTGCTCCTGCTCGGCCTCCTCGGCCGGCTCAGCCGTCGGGTCGGCGTCTCCCCGATCCCCCTCTACCTGCTCGCCGGTCTCGCCTTCGGGCACGGTGGCCTGCTCCCGCTCAACGCCAGCGAGGAGTTCTTCGCGGTCGGCGCGGAGATCGGCGTGATCCTGCTGCTGGTCATGCTCGGCCTGGAATACAGCGCCAACGAACTGGTCGGCAACCTCCGCTCCGCGGCACCCGCCGGGCTGATCGACGCGGTGCTCAACGCCCTGCCCGGCTTCGCGTTCGCGCTGCTGCTCGGCTGGGGCTGGGTGGCCGCCGTGGTGCTGGCGGGCGTCACCTGGGTCTCCTCGTCCGGGGTGATCGCCAAGGTCCTCGGCGACCTGGGCCGGGTCGGCAACCGGGAGACCCCGGTGATCCTCTCCGTGCTGGTGATCGAGGACCTGGCGATGGCGCTCTACCTGCCGCTGGTCACCGCGCTGCTGGCCGGCGTCGGCCTGGTCAAGGGCGGGATCGCCCTGGCCGTGGCGGTGTTGACGGTGGTGCTCGTGCTGGCGGTCGCCATCCGGTACGGCCACCTGATCTCCTCGGCGCTCTCCGCCAAGGATCCGGAGGCGCTGCTGCTCGGGGTGCTCGGCCTGACCCTGCTGGTCGCCGGGGCCGCCGCCAAGCTCCAGGTCTCCGCGGCGGTCGGCGCGTTCCTGGTCGGCATCGCGCTCTCCGGGCCGGTGGCGCACCACGCGACCCAGCTGCTCTCCCCCCTGCGGGACCTCTTCGCCGCGGTCTTCTTCGTGTTCTTCGGGCTGGTCACCGACCCGCTGGACATGCCGCCGGTGCTGCTGCCGGCGCTGGCGCTGGCCGTGGTGACCATGGGGACCAAGCTGCTCACCGGCTACCTGGCCGCCCGGCGAGCCGGGATCGCCGAGCCCGGTCGCTGGCGGGCCGGCTTCGCGCTGACCCCGCGCGGGGAGTTCTCCATCGTCATCGCCGGGCTGGCGGTCGCCGCCGCCCAGCCCGTGGAGCCCCGGCTGGCGGCGCTCGCCACGGCGTACGTGCTGATCACCGTGGTGACCGGGCCGATGCTGGCCCGGCTGCCCGACTTCCCGTGGTTCAAGACCTGGCTGCGCCGGCGCAGCCAGGTCCGCCGGCCGCAACCGGTGCCGACGACCGACTGACGTCTACCGATGCGGATAGGACCGGGTCGGCCGTACGGTGGACCCGGCCCGGCCAACGGTTGCCGAATTGGTCCCGCAGAGGTCTTCCGCCGCCGCGCGAAACCGCGTTACCGTGTCGCCCCAGCAGCCAGGTCCGCGGGTGGCTGGTTCCCCCGCAAGCGGAAGCGGAAGGTTGGCCGTGAGCGTTCAGGAGTCGACGTTCCACGGCTTTGCCAACCCCGTTGATCCGTCGTCGGCGGAGCTGCGGGCGTGGGCGTACCAGCCGGATTCGGTGCCGCTCGCGTCGATGCCCCCGGACTGGGACCTGCTGGTCGCCGGCGACCATCTGGTGACGACGCTCTTCGAACTGGCGATGGACCCGGCCTGCCCGGCCCGGCGGTTCGCCCTGCACTGCCTCTACATCTATGCCGCCGACGGCATCCGGACGAACTTCCGGGCCCACCCGAAGCGCCGCTTCCGCAAGCTGGTCGAGCAGGCCGAACGGGCCGGCGACGAGCCGATGCGCAACTGGGCGCACAACAGCCGGGTGCTGCTGGCCCGGCCGGACCTCTTCGTCTACCACCACTGGTGCGAGGGCGGCCTGGTCCGGGAGAACAGCCGCCTCGGCTGAACCACGGCGGCCCGGCGCTGCTCGCCACGCGTCCACCCGACTGGAACCCCGCCGCCTTGAACGGCGAACGGGCCGGGACCCCCCGTGGGTCCCGGCCCGCACGTCGGCGGATCGTCAGCGTCCCGATCCGCCCTGCTTCCGGCGTCTGGCCTCGGTCCGCCCCTGGTCGATGCCGTGGTCGACCTGATCGGCGAACCTGCCGTTCTTGATCTCGTCGGTGAACTTGCCCTCGGTGACCTGGTCGAACTTCTCCCGTACGTTCTCGGCCACCTCTTCGAGCCGGTCCTCCGTCTGTTGGGCCACCTTCTTCGCCGATTCCGCCATGGCTCCCCCTGCCAGTTCGGAGTCCGGATTGAGCTGGTTGGACCTGATTCCGAGGCTAGCGAAACGGCCCGACCCGCGCCCGGGGATTCCCCGAACTGCGAGCCGGGCCGGTGTGGACCAGCGATCGAGCGGCGGGCGGGTCAGCGCTCCGGGTTACGGCGGGGACGCCAGACCACCAGCGCCGTCGAGGTGCGGTTCGTGGGCACGAGATCCCGGCCCGGGAAGGTGGCCAGCGCCTCCAGCTCGGCGATCCGCCGGTACGCGGCGTCCAGCTCCGCCTCCAGCTGGGCCACCCGCTGCTGCGCCTGCTCCAGCAGCCGCTCCAGCCCGATGATCCGCTTGACCCCGGCCAGGTTGATCCCGTCGTCCTGACTGAGCCGCTGCACCTCGCGGAGCAGCACCACGTCCCGGACGCTGTAGCGACGGCCGCCGCCGGCGGCGCGGCCCGGCTGCACCAGGCCGAGCCGGTCGTACTGGCGCAGGGTCTGCGGGTGCATCCCCGCCATTCGCGCGGCGACCGAGATCATCAGCACCTTGGCCTCGTAGGCAGGGTCACCCGAGCCGATGAACTCCTGCGACATCCCCACTCACCTCCGCAGCACCCGACCGGATCAACTGAACCGACGCACCCGCGCGTCGAGATGTTCCCGCGCGGCGTGCGGGGTCTGGTCGGCGAACGACTCCAGCGCCGCCCGCGCCTCGTCCGACACCTTCGCCGGCACCACCACGTCGAGGGTGACCAGCAGGTCCCCGGCCCGGCCGTCCTTGCGCACCACACCCTTGCCCCGGGCCCGCAGCACCCGACCGCTCGGCGTACCCGGTGGCACCCGCAGGGTCACCGTGCCGTCCAGGGTCGGCACCCGCAGGTCGGTGCCGAGCACCGCCTCCGGGAACGTGATCGGCACGGTCAGGGTCAGATCGTCCCCGGAGCGCCCGAACAGCTCGTCCGGGCGCACCTTCACCTGGACGAAGAGGTCGCCCGCCGGGCCGCCCCGCTCGCCGGGCTCGCCCCGCCCGGCGAGCCGGATCCGCTGGCCGTCGGCCACTCCGGCGGGGAAGCGGACGTTCAGGGTGCGGGTCTTGGTGACCCCGCCGGTGCCGCGGCACTCCGGGCACTTCTCCTCGACGACGGTGCCCACGCCCTGGCAGTTGCGGCACGGCTCGGAGAAGCTGAACGACCCCTGGTTGCGGGTGGTCACCCCGGCACCGTGGCAGGCCGGGCAGGCCACCGGCTGGGTGCCCGGCTTCGCCCCGTTGCCGTGGCAGGTGTCGCAGACGCCGGGAGCGCGCAGCGAGAGCGGCAGGGTCACCCCGCGTACCGCGTCGTCGAAGTCCAGGGCGACCTCGGTCTCGACGTCCCGACCGCGCGCCGGGCCTCGGGGGCGGGCCGGACCGCCGGCGCCGGTGCCGCCGGAGAAGATCGAGCTGAACAGGTCGGTGAAGCCACCTCCGCCGAAGCGGGTGTCACCGCCGCCACCCGCGCCGCCGGCGAACAGGTCGGAGACGTCGAACGGCACGCCGCCGGGTTGGCTCCCGCCGCGGGCGTTGCGGCGGAACGCGCCCGAGCCGAAGAGCGAGCGCATCTCGTCGTACTCGCGGCGCTTCTTCTCGTCGCCGAGCACCGCGTACGCCTCGGAGACGGCCTTGAACCGCTCCTCGGCCTTCGGGTCGCCGGGGTTGTGGTCCGGGTGCGACTCCCGGGCCACCTTCCGGTACGACTTCTTGATCTCGTCCGAGGAGGCGGACTTCTCCACGCCCAGCTCGGCGTAGTAGTCCTTCTCGATCCAGTCCTTGGAACTCAACGGTCCACCCCCTTCCACGGGACGTACCCCGTCGTCCCGCCCACCCCGGACGGGCGGGCGGGACGACACGGGTCGGTACTACTCCGGATCGGCCACCGCGACCAGCGCGGGCCGCAGCAGCCGCTCGCCGAGCTGGTAACCCCGGCGCATGACCTGCACGCAGGTCGGTTCGGTCACGTCGGCGGAGGTCTGGTGGGCCACCGCCTCGTGCCGGGTCGGGTCGAACGGGTCGCCCTGCTCGCCGAACGCGGTCAGGCCGAACTTGCCCAGCGCCGTGGTGAGCTGCTCGGCGACCGTGCCGAACGGGCCCACCAGGTCGCCGTGCTCGCGGGCCCGGTCCAGGTCGTCGAGGATCGGCAGCAGCGCGGCCAGCACCGAGCCGGTCGCCTGCTCCTGGACCAGGCTGCGGTCCCGGTCCACCCGCTTGCGGTAGTTGGCGTACTCCGCTGACACCCGCTGCAGGTCCCGGGTCCGCTCGTCCAGCTCGGCGCGGAGCGACTCCAGCTCGGCGCCGAGCAGCGCACCGCCGCCCTCCGCCGGCTGGGCCGGTGCGTCCACCACCGGCGGCCCGGCGGGCGCCGGACCGTCGACCGCGTTCGCCTCGACCTCGATCTCGTCGACGACGACCTCTGCCTCCTCGACCAGCCCCTCGGCCGGTGCCTCGGCCGGCGCGTCGGCGGGTGCGTCGGCGGCGGCCGGCTCCTTCGTCTTACTGATCTTGCGCTTGTCACGGATGACGACCCGCGGCTCCTCGCCAGCGGCCTGCCCGGCGCTCGCGGAGCCACCCGACGCCGACCCGGTGGAGCCCGGGCCGGCGGCTCGCGGCTTCTCCGTCATGCGGCTACCTCATCCCTCTGCCGTGGGTACGTGTCCGTCGGCGGCAGGTCACTTCTTGCCGTCCTCGTCCACGATCTCCGCGTCGACCACGTCGTCGGCGCCGCCGGCCTGCGGGCCACCGGTCGCACCCGCGCCCGGCCCGGCCGCACCCGGCTGCTCACCCTGCTCGGCCTGCTGCGAGTAGAGCAGCGAACCGGCCTGCTGCGAGACCTGGGCCAGCCGCTCGTGCGCCGCCTTGATCTTCTCGATGTCCTGGCCGCCGAGCGCACTGCGCAGCTCGCCGAGCGCCTCGTTGAGCTGCTCCCGGTTCTCGGCGGGGAGCTTGTCGCCGCTCTCGGCCAGGAACTTCTCGGTCTGCCACTGGAGCGCCTCGGCCACGTTCCGGGTCTCGGCCTCCTCGCGGCGGCGCTTGTCGTCGTCGGCGTGCTCCTCGGCGTCCCGGCGCATCCGCTCGATGTCGTCCTTCGGCAGCGAGGAGCCACCGGTGATCATCATCTTCTGTTCCTTGCCGGTGCCCAGGTCCTTGGCGTGCACGTTGACGATGCCGTTGGCGTCGATGTCGAAGGTGACCTCGATCTGCGGCACGCCACGCGGCGCCGGCGGGAGCCCGGTGAGCTCGAAGGTGCCGAGCTTCTTGTTGTAGGCCGCGATCTCCCGCTCGCCCTGGAACACCTGGATCAACACCGACGGCTGGTTGTCGTCCGCCGTGGTGAAGACCTCGGAGCGCTTGGTCGGGATGGTGGTGTTGCGCTCGATCAGCTTGGTGAAGATGCCGCCCTTGGTCTCGATGCCCAGGCTCAGCGGGGTCACGTCGAGCAGCAGGACGTCCTTGACCTCGCCCTTGAGCACACCGGCCTGCAGGGCGGCGCCGACCGCGACGACCTCGTCCGGGTTGACGCCCTTGTTCGGGTCCCGGCCGGTGAGCTGCTTGACCAGGTCGGTCACGGCCGGCATCCGGGTCGAGCCGCCGACCAGGATCACGTGGTCGACGTCGGAGACCTTGATCCCGGCGTCCTTCACGGCCTGCTCGAACGGGCCCTTGCAGCGGTCCAGCAGGTCCTGCGTCATCCGCTGGAACTCGGCGCGGCTGAGCGACACGTCCAGGTGCAGCGGACCGGCCGCGCCGGCGGTGATGTACGGCAGGTTGATGTTGGTGGTGGTGGCGGCGGAGAGCTCGATCTTGGCCTTCTCGGCCGCCTCGCGGAGCCGCTGCAGGGCCATCTTGTCCTGGCCCAGGTCGATGCCGTGCTCGCCCCGGAAGGTCTTCACCAGGTGGTCGATGATCCGCTGGTCCCAGTCGTCGCCACCGAGGTGGTTGTCACCGCTGGTCGACTTGACCTCGATGACGCCCTCGGCCAGCTCGAGCAGGGAGACGTCGAAGGTGCCGCCACCCAGGTCGAAGACCAGGACGGTCTGCTCCTTGGAGCCCTTGTCCAGCCCGTACGCCAGGGCGGCCGCGGTCGGCTCGTTGACGATCCGCAGCACGTTGAAGCCGGCGATCTCACCGGCCTCCTTGGTGGCCTGGCGCTGGCCGTCGTTGAAGTAGGCCGGGACGGTGATCACCGCGTCGGTGATCTGCTCGCCCAGGTACGCCTCGGCGTCCCGCTTGAGCTTCATCAGCGTCCGGGCCGAGATCTCCTGCGGGGTGTACTTCTTGCCATCGATGTCGACGGTCCAATTGGTGCCGATCTCCCGCTTGACCGACCGGATGGTCCGATCCGGGTTGGTGACCGCCTGGCGCTTGGCGACCTCACCGACGAGCACCTCGCCGTTGCGGGCGAACGCGACGATAGAGGGGGTCGTCCGCGAGCCTTCAGCGTTGGCGATGACGGTGGGTTCACCGCCCTCGAGAACGCTGACGCAGGAGTTCGTCGTGCCGAGGTCGATGCCGACCGCACGTGCCATGTTCGCTTCCTCGCTTCGTAACGTCGAGCAGGTGACGGGCATCGCCCGCTGGGTTCCGGCGGGCGTCGCCGTCAGCGATCCCACCACAAGTTGAGTGAACTTGACTCAATAGTGCCACGCCCCCTGGAAACCGCAAGTCGAGGTTGAGTCGACCCGACGCAACCCGACCGTTATTACCGTCCGGTTGTCTTCCCTTGCATCGGTCGGGCACGCTTTAGCGGTGACGACGCATGGCGATCCCGCCACCCCGCCCGGCGCGCCCGCCGTCGCAGTCCGCACCGGACCGCACGAGGCCGGGGAGGCTCCGCCCGGCACCACCGGCGACGGCCTGTCCGCGGCGCTCGCCGGCCTGCGGGCCGCGATCGGCGCGGCCCGGTTCCCGCTGGCCCTGCCCTCGGCCGAACCGGCCCGGCACGCCGCGGCCGGCCTCACCGACCAGCTCGACGACTACCTGCTGCCCCGGCTGGCCCGGCTCGACGCGCCGCTGCTGGTGGTGGTCGGCGGGTCCACCGGGGCCGGCAAGTCGACCCTGGTCAACAGCCTGGTCCAGGCGCGGGTGAGCGCCGCCGGCGTGCTCCGCCCGACCACCCGCTCCCCGGTGCTGGTCTGCAACCCGACCGACTCGGCCTGGTTCCGCCAGGGCGACCTGCTGCCCGGCCTCACCCGCACCAACGAGCCGAGCGAGAACCCGGGCACCCTGCACCTGGTCACCGCACCCGCGCTCCCCGCCGGGCTGGCCTTCCTCGACGCGCCCGACATCGACTCGGTGGTCGACGCCAACCGGGCCCTCGCCGGCCAGCTGCTGGCCGCGGCCGACCTCTGGCTCTTCGTCACCACCGCCGCCCGGTACGCCGACGCCGTCCCTTGGGAGCTGCTGCGCAGCGCCCGCGCCCGGGGCGCGGTGATCGCCATGGTGCTCGACCGGGTGCCCCCGGAGGCGGCCGACGAGATCGCCGCCCACCTGTCGGAGATGCTCGCCGCCCAGGAGCTCGGCGCCGCGCCGCTCTTCGTGCTGCCCGAGACCTGGGTCGACGGCCAGGGGCTGCTCCCCGACAAGGTCACCGCCCCGCTGAGCGCCTGGTTCTCCCGGCTCGCCGCCGACGCCGACGTCCGGTCCGCCGTGGTCCGGCAGACCCTGGACGGGGCGCTCGCCGCCCTGCAACCCGCCGTCGACGGGCTGGCCGACGCCGCCGACGAGCAGGTGGCCGCCGCCGACGCGCTGGAGGAGCGGGTGCGGGCGGCGTACCGGGGAGCGGAGCGGACCGTCGAGCAGGGGCTCAAGGACGGCCGGCTGCTCCGCGGCGAGGTGCTGGCCCGCTGGCAGGAGTTCGTCGGCACCGGCGAGTTCTTCCGCACCCTGGAGGCGCGGATCGGTCGGCTCCGGGACCGGGTGGTCGCGGCGGTGACCGGGCGTCCGGCGCCCGCCGCCGAGCTGCGGAACGCGATCGAGTCGCAGCTGGTCATCCTGTTGCGCGGGGTCGCCTCGGAGGCGGCGGAGAACGCGTACACCGGATGGAAGGCGCACCCGGCGGGGGCGGCGCTGCTCGACCCCCCACTCGCCCATCCCTCCGAGGACCTGCCCGAACGCGCCGAGCGGCTGGTCCGCGACTGGCAGCGCGGGGTGCTGGACCTGGTTCGCGAGGAGGGCGGCGACCGCCGCTTCGTGGCCCGGACGGCCGCGTACGCGGTGAACGCCACCGGACTGGCCGTGATGATCGCCGTTTTCGCCTCGACCGCCTTCATCCCGACCGGCCTGGAGGTGGCCACCGGCGCCGGCACCACGGTCGCCGCGCAGGCGGTGCTCCAGGCGATCTTCGGCGACCAGGCGGTGCGCAACCTGGCCAACAAGGCCCGGGACGAGCTGCTCGACCGGGTCGGGGCGCTGCTCGAGGAGGAGGCGGCCCGCTACCTCGGCCGGACGGCGGAGGCCCGCCCGGTCGCCGAGACCGGCACCGCCCTGCGCCGGGCCGCCGCCGAGGTGGAGATGGCCCGGCACCGCAGCGGCCTGTCCCGCACCGACGGCCCGGTGCTGCCCCCCGCCGGAACGGGTGGGGCGCGGTGAGCGCGAGGAGCGAGCGTTCCTGGACGGCTCGCGTGACACGCCGCCGCGCCGGAACGCGAGTCGAGCCTGCGAGCCCCGCAGTCGCGAACGAAGGCTGGCGCAGATGACCAACATCGTCGGCCGGGTGCGCGAGGCGTTCCGGGGTGACCAGCAGGTCGACCCGGATGCGCTGATCGCCCGCCTGGAGGCCGTCCAACGCTTCCTCGGCGCCGTGGACGGCCAGGTGCCGGACGCGCGCCTGGTCACCGCGCACACCGTCGTCGAGCGGGCCGGCACCCGGCTCACCCTCTCCGGCGACCACACCGTGGTCGCCCTGGCCGGGGCCACCGGCAGCGGCAAGTCCAGCCTGTTCAACGCCCTCGCCCGGCTGGACCTGTCGCCGGTCGGCGTGCGGCGGCCGACCACCGGCGTGGCGCACGCCTGCGTCTGGGGGCCGCTGGGTGGCGCCAGCCGGCTGCTCGACTGGCTCGGCGTGCTGCCCCGGCACCGATTCGTCCGGGAGAGCGCGCTCGACGGCGAGGACGAGTCCGCCCTGCGCGGGCTGGTCCTGCTGGACCTGCCCGACTTCGACTCGGTGCAGCGGACCCATCGGCTGGAGGTGGACCGCCTGCTCGGCCTGGTCGACCTGGTGGTCTGGGTGGTCGACCCGCAGAAGTACGCCGACCGGGTGATCCACACCAGTTACCTGCGCGAGTTCCACCGGCACCGGGACGTCACCGTGGTCGTGCTCAACCAGGCCGACCGGCTGGCCCCGGCCGAGCTGCCCCGGGTGCTGGCCGACCTGCGCCGCCTGCTCGACGCCGACGGGCTGGACGGGGTTCCGCTGCTCCCCACCGTCGCGGTCGACCCGGCCGGGTTGGCCGGGCTGCGCGGGGCGCTGGAGCGTACGGTCGCCGAGCAACAGGCGGCGCTACGCCGGTTGGCCGGCGACGTGGACACCGTGGTGGCCGGGCTGGAACCGCTGGTCGGCGCGGAGCCGCCGCGTACCGGCCCGGACGACGGGTCGACGCGGGAACTCACCCGGGCGCTGTCCGGTGCGGCCGGAGTGCCGACGGTGGCGGAGGCGGTCGAGGGCGCGTACCGGCACCGGGCCGGCGGGACGACCGGCTGGCCGCTGGTCAAGGGCTGGCGCAGACTGCGGCCGGACCCGCTGCGCCGGCTGCACCTGCCGGGGCCGGGCGGGGACGCCGACGCGCCCGCGGAGAGCCTGGTCGCGGCGACGTCCGTACCGGATCCGACCACCGCGCAGCGCTCGGCGCTCAACCTGGCCATCCGCGCGGTGGCCGACCGGTCCGGCGCCGACCTGCCGGCGCCCTGGCCGACCGCGGTGACCGCCGCGGCCCGGTCCCGGCTCGGCGACCTGCCCGACGGGCTGGACCGCGCGGTGGCCGGCACCGACCTGGGGCTGGACCGGCGGCCGGCCTGGTGGCGGGTCGTCGGCGGCCTCCAGTGGCTGGTCACCGCCGCGGCGCTGGCCGGGCTGGGCTGGCTCGCGCTCGGCTACGGCCTGCGGGCGCTCGGCCTGCCGGAGCTCGACTACCCGAGGGGGGGCGAGGTCCCGCTGCCGACGGTGCTCCTCCTCGGCGGGCTGCTCGCCGGGCTGCTGGTGGCGGCGCTGACCAGACCGGTGGTCCGGTGGGCGGCGCGGCGGGCCCGCCGGCGGGCGGAGAAGCGGCTCATCATCTCGGTGGGGACGGTCGGCGAGGAGTACGTGCTCGTCCCGGTACGCGCCGTGCTGACCCGGTACGCGCAGGCCCGCGAGGCACTCCGGGACGCCGCCCGGCGCTGCGCGCCGACCGACCACTCCGGGACGCCGCGACCACCCGCCCGGCCGGACCGGCCGGGAGCGCGGGGGCCGGCTCGGCGTGCTGGCAGGTGTCCGGGCCGGGACGGCGGCGTAGGGTCGGTGCATGGCCACGCCACAGACCCCCTACGAGGCGGTGCTGCACGCCGCCCGCGACGTGACGAGGCTCGACTGCGCCCTCGACGCGGAGATGCTCGGCGCCGCGCTGCTCGGCAGCGTGTACGCCGTCGCGGAGACCGACCGGGAGACCGCCGTCCGGGAGTTCGTGACCGGCTTCCTCGCCGCCACCTCCCGCCGCCGCAGCGCCGCCGCCACCACCATCCGCGCCGTCTTCGCCGCCCTGGTGCCGGACGCCGACGGGACCGGCCGGGTCCGCCCCGGCGCGCAGGCGCCGGCCTGGGCCGGCCAGCTCGGGCGGGTCCACCTCACCGGCGTCTGGTCCTACGGCGACGTGTACGGCGACCAGACCTCGTACCTCGCCACCTACGCGTACGACGACGCCGAGGGTGGCCCGGAGCACGCCCTGGTGGCGCTGGTCGACCACAACATCGGCATCACGAAGGACGTGTTCGTCGGCGGCCCCGCCGAACGGATCCTCGAACAGGTCCGACAGATGTGCACCGAGGACGAGCTGACCTGGTTCCGCACCGAGGAGCCGGCCCGGATGCGCGGGGAGGTGACCCGGCACCTGACGGTCACCGACGACCTGGGCGAACTGCCCGCGGCGGGCTCGCTCGCCACCGACCGGGCTCTGGTCGGCGCGCGGCTGGCCGTGCTGCCCGCACCGGCTGGCGCGAACGGCGCCGCGTCCGTTCCGCCGCTCACCGACCACGAGCGCACCCGGCTGGTCCGGGGCTTCCTCGGCTCGGCGGACGCCGCCCGGTTCGGCCTGGACTCGGTGGCCGATGCCGAGCTGGCCTCGCTGCACTTCTGCCTGGGCCTGCTGCTCGACCACGCGCAGAGCTTCCCGGACGCCGACCCGATGCGGTGGAGCCCCACGGTCGCCGAGCTGTTCCTGCTCGACTGGGTGCACCGGCGGGCCGTGCTGGACATGGACGACGCCGCCATGCTGCCCCGGGTGCTCCGTGGCTGGGCGGCGTACGCGGCCCGGCAGCGGGGCCTGCCGGAGGCGGCGGCCCGCCGGACGGACGAGGCGGTCGAGGAGATGGTGCCCGAGTTCGCCCGCCTCTACAGCACGGGCGAGCGGCGCAGCCCCGCGACCGCCGCCGTGGCCCAGCTGATGGCCGACGGCGTCGACCCGGACGACCCGGCCGCCCTGGACGCCTGGATCGAGGCCAACCGGCACCGCCTCACCGACGACCCCGCCTGACGCACCCGCCGCCCCCGCCCCTCCGGGTGCGGGGGCGGCGGGGGCCGCAGCGGGCCGCTCAGGGCTCTACGAGGGTGAGGCGGCGGGGAGCGACGTCGACCGTGACGCGTTGGCCCCAGGCCAGGGTGAGGCGGTCGGCCTCCAGGCCGTCGGCGAAGGCGACCAGGCCGTCGGACTCGGCGACCAGCTCCAAGCGGTCGACGCCGTCGATCCGGCCGGCGGTGAGGCTCACCCCGGTGACCGGGGAGGGCCACGCCTCCCGGACGAACCAGCAGAGCGCCTCCTCCTCCGGGGCGGGCGGCCGCGGCGCACCCGGACGGTCGCGCGCGATGGACGCGCACCAGCCGGTCGCCCCCGTACCGCTGCCGATCACCACCCCGGAGGAGGAGTGCCGTTCCCGCCGGGCCCGCCCGGCGTCGGCGACGGTGAGCAGGTAGCGGGCGGACTGGTGGGAGGCGTGGCCGACGTACACCTCGTTGAGGCCGACCAGCTCCTGCTCGTCGTCGAGCGCGGCCCTGACCATCGCGCGGCCCCGGGTCGGCGCCGCGCCGGCGGCGACCGCCGGGAGCAGACCGGCGAGCTGCCTGGCGGCGAACCGGACCAGCACACCGGCGTTGCGGCCGGGCTCCGGGTCGACGCCGATCACCGGCTGCCGGTCCAGGTACTTCGCCACGTTGGCGACCAGGCCGTCCGGACCGACCGCGACCACGACGTCCTCCGGACCGAAGAGGAACCGGGGCAGGTCGTCACGGTCCACCGCGCCGCGCCGCCAGTTGGCCGGGACGGCGGCGCCGACCGTGGTCAGCGCCGCCTGCAGGGCCGCGTGCCGGTCGACCACCGCGGCGAGGTCCCGGCCCCGCTCCCGCAGGTACCAGGCCGCCGCCGCGCGGGTGCCGTGCCGGGCCAGCAGCTCGTCCAGCTCGCTGCGGCGGCTCACCATGACCACCCGCGGGGCCAGGGTCGCGCTCACCGGCCCGGCGCGCCGGCCAGCTTGGCCAGCAGGTCGGTCACCACGTCGGGGGTCACGGTGAGCTGGCCGATCTGCGGAAGTTGGCCGGCGATCTCCCGGACCGTCAGGGCCCGCAGCACCTCCGGCGGGAGTTCGGCGTACGCGGCCAGCTTCGCCGCCTCCGCCTCGGCCTCGGCGTGGCCGACCGCGCGTACGCCGTCGGCGCGGGCCGCCGCGAGCACCCGGTCCTTCTCGGCCGCGCCGCCGGCAAGGACGCGCTCCTTCTCCGCCTCGGCGGCGGCGAGCACTCGGGCCCGCTCGGCGGCCGCCGCGTTGGCGACCTTCTCGCGTTCCGCCTTGCCCTGGGCGGCGGCCAGCTCGGCGGCGGCGTCCAGTTCGGCCCGGCGGCGGGTGTTCGCCCCGTGCTGCTCGACGAGCTGCTGCTCCCGGCGGGCCAGTTCGATCTTGTTCTGGAGCTCGTTCTCGGCGATGGAGCGCTCCTGCTCGACGGCCTGGGCGCGGCGGGCATAGGTGGCCCGGTCGGCCTCGACCTGCACCGCCTCCCTGGTCGGCGTCTGGAGGGCGCGTTCCAGCTCGGGCTCGGGCCGGATCGCCACCACGCGGGCGCTGACCACGGCGACGCCGAGGTCGGTGAGGCGGGGGTCGTCGTCGAGCGCGCCGGAGACCGCCTCGCGGACCGGCGCCACGGTGGTCAGCGCCTCCGCCAGGGGCACCCGGGCGAGCAGGTCGAGGGCGGGCTGCTGGGCCAGCTCGGCCAGCAGGGTGGCCACCTGGTCGAGCGGCCGGGACCGGGCCCTGCCGGTGCGCGGGTCGACGGAGAAGTCGAGGCGGCCGGCGGCCCGCGCCGGGTCGGCGACCCGGTAGGTCACGGTGGCCTGCACGGTGATGTCGGCGAAGTCGCCGGTCCGGGCGTGGAAGAGCAGCGGCAGCTCCCGGTCGTCCACGGGCACCTCGCTGAGCACGGCGTTCAGCGGCCGGTACCAGAACGACTGCCCGGTCCCCTCGCGACGGACCTTGCCGCCCACGTGCAGCCGGACCCAGCTGGTCGGCGTCCCGCGCAGGTGGCGCAGGAACAGTCGCCTCGTCACATCGGCCATGATCGGCTCCTCCCCTTTTTCGTCTAACCGACGATAACTGTTCTGCTAGGTTATCGTCAAGGTGGTGATAAAGAGATGTCCGAGTACCCGCCCTTCGCCGTGACGGTCGACCTGGTCGTGCTCACCGTCCGGTCGGACGAGCTGAGCGTGCTGCTGGTCCGCCGCGGCATCCCGCCGTACCAGGGGCGCTGGGCGCTGCCCGGCGGCTTCGTCGGCATCGACGAGGACCTGCCCGACGCGGCCGCCCGGGAGCTGACCGAGGAGACCGGGCTACCCGAGCCCGCCGGGCACCTGGAGCAGCTCGGCACGTACGGCCGGCCGGACCGGGACCCGCGCGGCCGGGTGGTCACCGTGGCCTGGCTGGCCCTGCTGCCCGACCTGCCGACCCCGGTGGCCGGCAGCGACGCCGCCTCCGCCGACTGGCTGCCGGTCTCCCGGCTCACCCCCGGGCAGCTCGCCTTCGACCACGACCGAATCCTGGCCGACGGACTGGAACGGGCCCGGGCCAAGCTGGAGTACACCCCGCTGGCGAGCGCCTTCTGCCCACCCGAGTTCACCGTGGCGCAGCTGCGCACGGTCTACGAGACGGTGTGGGGCACCCGACTGGATCCGCGCAACTTCCACCGCAAGGTCACCGGCACCCCCGGCTTCGTGGAGCCGGTCGGCCGCGCCACCGAGGGCGAGCGCGGGCGGCCCGCGCAACTCTTCCGGCGCGGCCCGGCCACCCTGCTGCACCCACCGATGCTCCGCCCCGAACGCTGACCGCCCCGGCTCCGGTCGGGCCCGTCGGCCCTGCCTGGGGCAGACCCGTCAGCTCAGGGTCGTCGGGCTCAGCGTCGGCCCCGGAGACCCGACCGGCGGCCCGCTGGTGACGGTGGGCGCGGGGGAACCCTCCGGCGACGGGGTCCCGGTTGGTCCGGTGGTGGCCGTCGGCGAGGGGTCGGGCGCCGGCGCCGAGAGGGTGCTGGTCGGGTCGGCGGTCGGAGTCGGGGACGGATCCGGCGTCGGCGGGTCGGAGGGTGAGGGCGAGGGGGTCGGCGACGGGCGCGGTGAGCTGGTCGGCCTGGTCCGGATGGGTCCGGGGGTGGGCCCGGGCGGGGGTGTCGCCGGGCGCGACCGGCACACCGAGCCGGGATCGGCGGCCGGGGGCAGCACCGGGGCGGCCGCCAGCAGCGGCGGCGCGGGCGGCGGCAGGGTGCTCGTGGCGGTCGGGCCGACCGCCGGCGTCCGGGGCGTGCCCAGCATCGGCTGACCGGTCGCGGGGAGCGAGATCACCACCGGGCCGACCGACGGCGTCGGGATGAACGGCGTGCTGTTGTCCGGCAGCGCGGTGCTGCCGACGGTGGCCGACCCGGCGCTGATGGCGGCGAGGATCGGCATCGACGCGGTGCCGGCGAGCAGGGCGACGGTGAACAGGTAGCCTCGGCTGGGGCCGCCCAGTCCGGGCGCCCGGTGCGCCCCGACCACCGGTCGGTAACCGGCGCCGGGGGCCGCGTGGCGGCGGCCGAGGAATGGCGTTCCGGGACCCTCGCCTGGCTCGGACACCGGCACACTCCTCGTCATCGACATCGGCGGGCTCGTCGGTGGCGTGGGCGCGGGACCTAAACGGACAAACGCCACTTAAGGCTCACCAGATACCAGTCAGCTTGGACCAGTTACGCTCAGTTCACCAGCCATCACCGCGTGTCGACACACAATTTGTCCGCCGGGGCGACCGTTCCAGGTGACAAACCTGTCTATCCGTCGCGTACCAGACGGAACGCCGCAGGCACCGAGGGTCATATTGTGGGGCCACTCACCTCCTCTGCAATCATTCAGGCACGACGGCAACGCAGCCGCTACCTCCGCGCACCCCGCGGCTGGTGCGGTACGGCGCCGGCGCTCCCGATCCGGGTTCGCCCAAGAATCCGGCTCAACGCCGCGCGGCAACCCTCACCGGGGCTAGGCGCGGCCGCCAGAGACCAGCCCGGCACCAGCCGGGCGGCGCACGAGTTGCGCGGCACGGGTCACCCCCGGCGCCGACGCAGACACGACAGGGAGAGACGGATGGCAAAGGGCGACCCCGGGGTCACCACCCGCGGCCGGCGGGCCGCACCCCGTTCCACGCGAGCCGCCACGGCGGGCGAGCCGGAACTCGTACAGCTGCTGACGCCCGAGGGCGAGCGGATCGAGAGCGCGACCGGCCCGGACGGGACCGAGTACCGCGCCGACTTCACCGACGAGGAGTACCGCGGGCTCTACCGCGACCTCGTGCTGGTCCGCAAGCTCGACGCCGAGGCGACCGCGCTGCAGCGCCAGGGCGAGCTGGGCCTCTGGGCCAGCCTGCTGGGCCAGGAGGCCGCGCAGGTCGGCTCCGGCCGGGCGCTGCGTACCCAGGACATGGCCTTCCCGACCTACCGGGAGCACGGCGTCCTCTACTGCCGGGGCATCGACCCGATCATGCCGCTCGGCCTGTTCCGTGGCGTCGACCAGGGCGGCTGGGACCCCAACGAGTTCAAGTTCAACATGTACACGATCGTCATCGGGGCGCAGACCCTGCACGCGACCGGGTACGCCATGGGCGTCCACATGGACGGCAAGACCGGCAGCGACGACGGCGAGGCGGTGATCGCCTACTTCGGCGACGGCGCCACCAGCCAGGGCGACGTCAACGAGGCGTTCGTCTGGGCCAGCGTCTTCAACTCCCCGCTGGTGTTCTTCTGCCAGAACAACCAGTACGCCATCTCGGAGCCGCTGGAGCGGCAGACCCGCGTCCCGCTGTACCAGCGGGCGGGCGGCTTCGGCTTCCCCGGCGTCCGGGTGGACGGCAACGACGTGCTCGCGTCGTACGCGGTGACCCGGCACGCGATGGACAACGCCCGGCTGGGCCAGGGCCCGAGCCTGATCGAGGCGTACACCTATCGGATGGGGGCGCACACCACCTCCGACGACCCGACCCGCTACCGGATAGCCAGCGAGGTCGAGGCCTGGAAGGCCAAGGACCCGATCGCGCGGATGAAGGCGTTCCTGACCAAGCAGCAGATCGCCGACGCGGACTTCTTCGCCGCCGTCGACGAGCAGGCCCGTACCGAGTCGGTGCACCTGCGCGAGCGGGTGCTCGAGATGCCCAACCCGGAGCCGGTGACGATGTTCGACCACGTCTACCCCAACGGGTCCCCGGAGCTCGACGAGCAGCGGGCGCAGTTCAGCAAGTACATGGAGTCGTTCGAGGGGAGCGCCCACTGATGGCCACGGAGACGCTCACCCTCGGCAAGGCCCTCAACACAGGTCTGCGCAAGGCCCTGGAGAACGACCCGAAGGTCGTCATCATGGGCGAGGACGTCGGCAAGCTCGGCGGCGTCTTCCGGATCACCGACGGCCTGCAGAAGGACTTCGGCGACCAGCGGGTGATCGACACCCCGCTGGCCGAGTCCGGCATCATCGGCACCGCGGTCGGCCTGGCCATCCGCGGCTACCGCCCGGTCTGCGAGATCCAGTTCGACGGCTTCGTCTACCCCGCGTACGACCAGATCGTGTCGCAGGTGGCGAAGATGCACTACCGCTCGCAGGGCAAGGTGCGGATCCCGATGGTCATCCGGATCCCCTACGGCGGTGGCATCGGCGCGGTCGAGCACCACTCCGAGTCGCCCGAGGCGTACTTCGCGCACACCGCCGGCCTGAAGGTCGTGACCTGCTCGAACCCGCAGGACGCGTACTCGATGATCCAGCAGGCGATCGCCTCGGACGACCCGATCGTCTTCATGGAGCCGAAGCGGCGCTACTGGGAGAAGGGGCCGGTCGAGCTGGACGCCCCGCTGGGCGCGGCGTACCCGCTGCACTCCGCCCGGGTCGTCCGCGCCGGCACCGACGCCACCGTGCTGGCGTACGGGCCGATGGTGCGGACCTGCCTGGACGCGGCGACCGCCGCCGCCGAGGACGGCCGCGAGCTGGAGGTCATCGACCTGCGCACGCTCTCCCCGCTGGACCTGACCGCCGCCTACGAGTCGGTGCAGCGCACCGGCCGCTGCGTGGTCGTCCACGAGGCCCCGGGCAACCTGGGCCTGGGCTCGGAGATCGCGGCCCGGATCACCGAGGAGTGCTTCTACTCCCTGGAGTCCCCGGTGCTGCGCGTCACCGGCTTCGACACCCCCTACCCGGCCAGCCGGGTGGAGGAGGAGTACCTGCCCGACCTCGACCGAGTGCTCGACGCCGTCGACCGCACCTTCGGCTGGTGAGCGGCATGTCACGGATCAAGGAGTTCAACCTCCCCGACCTGGGCGAGGGCCTGACCGAGGGCGAGATCCTCGCCTGGCTGGTCAAGGTGGGCGACGTCATCGAACTGAACCAGCCGATCGTCGAGGTGGAGACGGCCAAGGCGGCCGTCGAGATCCCGGCGAAGTGGGCCGGCCAGGTGCATGCGATCTTCCACCCGGAGGGGAGCACGGTCGAGGTCGGCACGCCGATCATCGCGATCGACACCGACCCGGGCGCCGGGCCGATCGCGCAGTCGACGACCGGTGCGCCGGCCGCCGCGCTGCCGACCCCGTCGGCGGCCTCGCTGGCCGCGGTCGAGGTGGCCCCGGCCGAGGGCGCGATCGAGCCGGGCCTGATCGGCGGTCCCGCCCCGGGCGGGCGTACCGCCGTGCTGGTCGGCTACGGCCCGCGCACCACGGCGGCCAAGCGCCGGCCGCGCAAGGGCGGGGCCCCGGCCCAGCCGCCGGCGGCTCCGGCCGCGCCGGTCCAGGCCGCGCCGGCTCCGGCCGCTCCGGTGGCCCCGGTGTCGCCCGCTCCAGCGGCGAACGGCAACGGGCGGGCCGGCGGGCTGGTGCTGGCCAAGCCGCCGGTGCGCAAGCTCGCCAAGGATCTCGGCGTCGACCTGGGCACGCTGACCGGCTCGGGCCCGCAGGGCTCGATCACCCGGGAGGACGTACAGCGGGCGGCGAGCGGGACCGCGGCGGCGGCCGAGCCGCTGACGGCCGCGGTGCCGGCCACGGCGGCCGCGAGCTTCGGCGCGGACCGCGAGCAGCGCATCCCGGTCAAGGGGGTACGCAAGCTCACCGCCGAGAACATGTCCCGCTCGGCGTTCACCGCCCCGCACGTGACGGAGTTCCTGACCGTCGACGTGACCCGGGCGATGAAGGCTCTGGACCGGCTCCGGGAGCGGCGGGAGTGGCGCGACGTGCGGGTCTCGCCGCTGCTGCTGGTGGCCAAGGCGGTGCTGCTGGCGGTCAAGCGCCACCCGATGGTCAACTCGACCTGGGCCGGCGACGAGATCGTGGTCAAGGACTACGTCAACCTGGGCATCGCGGCGGCCACCGAGCGTGGCCTGATCGTGCCGAACATCAAGGACGCCGGGCGGCTCTCGCTGCGCGAGCTGGCGGACGCGATGACCGGCCTGGTGCAGACGGCGAAGGCCGGCCGCACCTCACCGGCCGACATGTCCGCCGGCACGCTGACCATCACCAACGTCGGCGTGTTCGGGGTGGACACCGGTACACCGATCCTGCCCCCGGGCGAGTCGGCGATCCTGGCCTTCGGCGCGGTCCGCGAGCTGCCGTGGGTGCACAAGGGCAAGGTCAAGCCGCGCCAGGTGACCACCCTGGGCCTGTCGTTCGACCACCGGATCATCGACGGTGAGCTCGGCTCGAAGTTCCTCCGCGACATCGGGGACTTCCTGGCCGATCCGGAGGCGGCGCTGCTCGCCTGGACCTGACGGTCCACGACACCAGGCCACGGCCGGTGTGCCACGGGTGAACACCCGGCACACCGGCCGTGTCCGTTGGGCAAAGGAATCGTCAGCCAAGACCACCTGTTGACCTACGATCCTTAGGTAAGTGGTTCAGCTCACCTACTAATCGATGGTATTTGGCCGCGCGATGCGCTTCAATGGAGACATCAAGGGGCTAACAACCGAATAGCCAGGAGGAGAGACCCAGATGAGCATGATCGAGCGAATCCGCAACCGCCGCGACGCCAACCGCCGCGCCCGTGCCATCGAGCACGCGCTGCGTTCCGCCAACTCGCCCGCGGTCCGCGAGGAGCTTCTCGCCATCGCCCAGCGTCACCTCAGCTGACGCCCCACGACTTTCCTCTCCTCCTCCAGTCCGAAGACCCGCCCGGCGCAGCCGGGCGGGTCTTCGGCGTTCCGGGGTGATTGAGACCGGGATTCCACCTCGACGCACCGCCCGGTACGGTGGGCCTCGGTCGCCACCCATCCGCCCCGGGAGCAGATCGCGCCGATAGAAGCCGATCGACACCCTCCGGCAACGGTGAGTGACGGCCCGTGCTCCCCGGACGCCTCCGGGCGGCCACCGGATACGGTGCGGGGAGCCCGCACGGCCGGTACCCGCCGGCGACGCCGGCAACCATGCCGACGGTCCCCGATCGGCATCGGCGGCCGACATGTGATGGAGGAGGCGCACCCATGACGTCCGAGGCCCCGCACCGCCCCGGCCAGGAGCCGGGCGAGGTGTCGCCGGGCGCCGGCGGACCGGCGCCCTACGGCGACCACCCGGCGCAGCAGGACAACGGGTACCCCAACGCCCCCGACCTCGGCTGGGCACCACCCCCGCCGGCCGGTCGGCCGAGCCAGCCGACCCCCGCCTGGGCCGGGCAGGACGACCAGTCGCCCGCCCCCGCCTGGGCGCAGCCGGGCGGCCAGCCACCGAACTCCGCCCGGGGTGCCGCCCAGGTGCCGCAGCAGACCGAACCGGGTGCCTGGGACGGCTCGCCCCAGCCCGCCTGGGCCGCGCCCGAGCAGGCCGGCCCCGCCTGGGCCGCCGCTTCCGCACCCGGCGCCAACCCGTCGAGCCCCCAGGCCGAGCAGTCCCCGCCCACCTGGGGGACGCCGCCGGAGCAGGCCGGCAACGCCTGGGGCGCCGCACCGGCGCGCGGGGAACAGCCGGCCTGGACGCAGGCCGCCGACCAGGGTGCCCGGGGCGCCGCACAGGTACCCGCCCCCACCGGGCAGCCGCACGACGACCGAGCCCGCTCCGGCGGCTGGGCCGCTCAGCAGGACGACCCCGCCCGGTCCGGACGCTGGAGCGCGGCACCCACCACCCCGGACGACCGCTCCGACGGCTGGGCCGTCGGAGCCGCCGCGCAGCAGCCGGACGACCCGGCCCGCTCGGGTGGCTGGGCCACCCCGCCGCAGGACGAGCAGCCGGCCTGGGGCCAGCAGGGCGAGCAGTCCGCGCCCGCCTGGTCTCCCGCCCGCGCCGCCGCGCAGGTTCCCGCCCCGACCGGCCAACCGAACGAGCCGTGGTCGGCGCCGAACGAGCCGAACCGCTCCGGCGGCTGGACGACCGGGAACCAGGATCAGCAGGACGATCCCGCCCGCTCGGGCGGCTGGGCCGCGGGCGCGCCCGCCCGGCAGGACGACGCGGAGCCGGCCCGCGGCGGGGCGGCCCCGCAGCAGGACGACGCCGCGCGCGCCGGCGGCTGGGAGGCCGGCCCCGCCGGGCAGCGCCACGACGACCCGGACCGCTCCGGCGGCTGGGCCGCCGGACGGGCGGCCACGCCAGGCGAGCAGCCGCAGCAGCCCGCCTGGGGTACGCCGGACGACCAGCGCCTTACCAGCGGCTGGAGCGGCGCCGCCGCCGTGCCGCAGCAGCAGGACCGGCCCGCGTCGGAGGAGTCGGCGCAGGCCGGTTCCTGGGGCGCGACCGCCGCCCCGGCGCAGGACGACCGTCCGGAGGCCGGCGGCTGGACGCCCCCCGAGCCCGCACCGGCCCGGGCCACCGCCTCGGTGCCGTCCCCGGACGGCCCGCCGACCTGGGGCGCCAACCAGGACGACCCGCCGCAGTGGACCCGCGGGGACCGTCCCGCCGTCCTGGACGCCGAGCCGTGGACGTCCAGCGAGGCGTGGGGTCGGTCCGCCGAGGCGGAACCCGCCGCGCCGCAGTCGAACGGCTGGGAGCCGGGCCGGGCCGAGGAGGCACCGGTCTACCAGCCGGCTCCGGGCCCGGGCATCTCACCGGCCAACGCCGTGCCGCTGCCGGCGCAGGAGCAGCGGGTGCCAGGCGCCAGCCTGGCCGCCTCGCCGCCCGCCGACTACCTGCCACCGGCGCAGTTCGCCCCGGCCGGAGAGGCGCACGGCGAGCCGGCCGGCCGGGACCCGCAGGCGTACGAGTCGGAGCAGTCGGGCGAGGTGCCCGGCTGGGGTCGGGCCGAGCCGTCGCACCAGGAGCCGCAGTCGCCGGCCGGCCCGGTCGTGCCCGCGCCGCGTACCTCCCCGGAGGCTGGCGGCATCTCCGCCAGCGCGTCGGTGCCGCTGGCCAGTCGGGTGATGCCCCCGACCGACCAGGCCCTGCGGCCCGCCGGCTCGCCGGCCCCGCAGCCCCGGGTGTACGGCCGCCCGACCCGGCCGGAGGCGGCGGAGGCCGCCGAGCAGGACGACCCGAACGGCTACCCGGACCAGGGCCAGCGCTACGACGACCCGGGCCCGCAGTCCGGCTTCGACGACCACGGCCGGCCGGTGGGGCCGCAAGGCTTCGCCGAGGCACCCTCGGTGCCGTCCGCGCCGCCGTCGTCGCCCGCGGGTCCGCCGCCGTTCCCGTCCGGTGTGCCGTCCTTCGTGGACCCGGCCGCCAACAACCGCCCGGCCAACGGGGTGCACCCGCACAACGGCGAACGCCCCGGCGACCCGTTCGGCGGTCCAGGCGGCCACGGTGGTCCGGGCGGCCCGTTCGGCACTCCCGGCCAGGGCGACCCGTACGGCGGTCCGGGTGGACACAACGACCCCTTCGGTGCCCAGGCTGGCCCGGGTCACCACGGTGATCCGTTCGGCGGTCCGGGCGGACCGGGCGACCAGTTCGGCGGGCCGGCCGGTGGCCGCGCCTCCGTCGCCGTGCCCGGTCAGGGTCCGGGGGCGGTGCACGAGCAGGGCCCGGGCGGGTTCCCGGCGGCCTTCCCGCCGCCGCCCCACCAGGCGCCGCCAGCCTGGCAGCAGAGCCTCGGCGCCGGGCCGGAGCAGGGCCGCTTCGACGCGTTCAAGCCCGACGCCGAACCGAAGACCGAGGCGCCGACGCCGAAGGTGCGCAACGGGCGGGTGCTGGCCGTCGTGCTGATCACCGCGGTGCTGATCCTGGCCGTTCCGCTCGGCCTGCTGACGCTGCTCGGCAAGGTCGGCGGCGCCGACAAGCCGGCCTCGTTCGACCCGGCGGTGGGCTCCTGCGTGAAGCAGTCCGGCGGGGGCGCGGTGGCCGCCGCCTGTGGCGATCAGGGCGCCTTCACGGTCGTGTCGAAGGTCGACGCCGAGGACAAGTGCGGCGATCCGACGCAGCCCCGCGTGGTGATGCCGGGCGAGGGGACCAACCGGGTGCTCTGCCTGAAGCCGGGCGGCAAGTAGACAGCTCGTCGACGGCGGGGCCACGGTGATCCGTGGCCCCGCCGTCGTACCCGGGGTGTGATCGAGCCCGCGCCGGGTGGCGGCCGGTCGGGGCCGCCCGGTCCGGCAGACTGGGGGCATGAGCGCACGAGTACGGGCACCCGAGCTGCGCGGTCGGGGCTGGCTGAACACCGGCGGCAGGGACGTCAAGCTGGCCGACCTGCGCGGCAAGATCGTTTTGCTGGACTTTTGGACCTTCTGCTGCATCAACTGCCTGCACGTGCTCGACGAGCTGCGCCCGCTCGAGGAGAAGTACGGCGACGTGCTGGTCGTCATCGGGGTGCACTCGCCCAAGTTCGAGCACGAGAAGGATCCGGACGCGCTGGCCGCCGCCGTCGAGCGGTACGGGGTGCACCACCCGGTGCTCGACGACCCCGAGCTGGACATGTGGCAGCAGTACGCGGCCAAGGCCTGGCCGACCCTGTCCGTGGTCGATCCCGAGGGCTACGTGGTGGCCACGATGGCCGGCGAGGGACACGCCGAGGGGCTGGCCCGGCTGGTCGACGAGCTGATCGCCACCCACGAGGCGAAGGGCACCCTGCACCGGGGCGACGGCCCGTACGTCCCGCCGGCCGAGCCGGACACCACGCTGCGTTTCCCCGGCAAGGCGGTGGTGCTCGACGGCGGCAACCTGCTGGTCTCGGACTCGGCCCGGCACTCGCTGGTGGAGCTGGCGCCGGACGGCGAGAAGCTGGTTCGCCGGATCGGCACCGGTGCCCGTGGCCACGCGGACGGCCCGGCGGAGACGGCCACCTTCTCGGAGCCGCAGGGGCTCTGCCTGCTCCCGGCGCACGCCGCCGAGGTGGCCGGTTACGACGTGGTCGTCGCGGACACCGTCAACCACCTGCTCCGCGGGGTGCGGCTGGACACCGGCGAGGTGGTCACGATCGCCGGCACCGGCCGGCAGTGGCGTTCCACGGTCGACGACCATGCGCACGACGCCCACTCGGTCGACCTCTCCTCCCCCTGGGATGTCGCCTGGTACGACGACAAAGTCGTCATCGCCATGGCCGGCATCCACCAGCTCTGGTGGTTCGACCCGATCCGGCGGACCGCCGGCATGTACGCGGGCACCACGGTCGAGGCGCTGCGCGACGGCCCGCTGCCGGACGTCTGGATGGCGCAGCCTTCCGGTCTCTCCGTCTCGGCCGACGGCGCCCGGCTCTGGATCGCGGACAGCGAGAGCAGCGCCGTCCGGTACGTCGAGAACGGCGTCATGGGCACCGCCGTGGGGCAGGGCCTCTTCGACTTCGGCCACGTCGACGGCCCGGCCGACCGGGCGCTGCTGCAGCACCCGCTGGGGGTGTGCGCGCTGCCGGACGGCTCGGTGCTGGTCGCGGACACGTACAACGGGGCGGTCCGCCGCTTCGACCCGGAGACGGACCAGGTCGCCACGGTGGCGGACGGCCTGGCCGAGCCGAGTGACCTGGTGCTCACCGCCGAGGGTGAGGTGCTGGTGGTCGAGTCCGCCGCGCACCGGCTGACCCGGCTGGCCCCGGGCGCACTCTCCGCCGCTGGCGCCAGCATGGTGGACGGCCCCCGGCACCGGATGGAGCGCAAGCCGACCGACGTGGCGGCCGGGGAGCTGACGCTGGACGTCATCTTCACCCCGGCGCCCGGGCAGAAGCTCGACGACACGTACGGGCCGTCGACCCGGCTGGTGGTCTCGGCCTCGCCGCCGGAGCTGCTGCTCGAGGGGGCGGGCACCACCACCGACCTGTCCCGCCGGCTGGTGGTCAACGGCGAGGTGGCCCAGGGCGTGCTCCAGGTGACCGCTCAGGCGGCGACCTGCGACGCGGACGTCGAGCACGCCGCCTGCCACTTGACCCGGCAGGACTGGGGCGTGCCGGTACGGGTGGTCGACGCCGGCGCCACCCGCCTCCCACTGGTCCTCCGCGGCATGGACGTCTGACGCCGCCCCACCAGGATCCGCGCCCGGCGGTCAGGCGAACGGGGAGAGGGTGACGCCGGCGTCGAGGAGCGCGGCCCGGACCAGGGCGGCGGAGGCCACCGCGCCGGGGGTGTCGCCGTGCAGGCAGATCGACTCGACGTGGCAGGGCACCACGCGGCCGTCGATCGCGACGACGGTGCGCTCGATCGCCATCCGGACCGCCCGGTCGGCCACCTCCTCGGGGTCGGTGACCAGCGCGTTCGCGGCGGTCCGGGGCACCAGCGAGCCGTTGGGCAGGTAGTTCCGGTCGGCGAAACCCTCGGCGACCACCCGCAGTCCGGCGCCGACGGCGAGCTGGGCGAGCACCGAGCCGGGCGCGCAGAGGATGGGCAGTTCGTGGTCGTACCCGCTCACTGCGGCGACCAGGGCGGCGGCCTGGGCCTCGTCGCAGGCCGCCGCGTGGTAGAGCGCGCCGTGCGGCTTGAGGTAGCGGATCCGGCTGTGGACCAGCCGGCAGAACGCCTCGAGCGCGCCGAGCTGGTAGGTGACCTCGTCGCGGAGTTCGGCGAACTCGTACGCGATGTGCCGGCGGCCGAAGCCGGCGAGGTCCCGGTAGCCGACCTGGGCGCCGACGGCGACCCCGCGCTCGGCGGCGGCGGCGCAGACCCGGCGCATGGTGGGCGGGTCGCCGCCGTGGAACCCGCAGGCGACGTTGGCGGAGGTGACCAGGTCCAGCAGGGCCTGGTCGTCGCCGAGCCGCCAGATGCCGAATCCCTCGCCGAGGTCAGCGTTGAGGTCCATGGAATCTCACCGTAGTCCCTGGGCGGGCCTGCGCGAGCGGGGTCACGTCGTCCACCACACCCACGACCGGGTATCCGCCGGTGGTCGGATGGTCGGCGAGGAAGATCAGCGGTTGCCCGTCGGCCGGCACCTGCACCGCCCCGAGGACCAGCCCCTCGCTGGGCAGTTCCCCGGTCACCGCGCGGGGCAGGGCCGCGCCGGCCAGTCGCGCGCCGACCCGGTTGCTCACCGGGCTGACCGTGTACGCGGTGCCGAGCAGCAGGTCGAGCGCGGCCGGGGTGAACCAGTCGTGCCGCGGGCCGAGGTGCAGGGTGAGCCGCAGCTCGTCCGGGACGGGCGGGGTGACGGTGACGTCGACCGGGGCGGGGTGCCCGACCGGCGGGCCGAGGGGCAGCCGGTCGCCGTCGCGTAGCGGGGGCGGGCCGAGTCCGGAGAGGGTGTCGGTGGCCCGGCTGCCCAGCACCGGTGGCACGTCGAGCCCGCCGGAGACGGCCAACCAGGTGCGCAGGCCGGCCCGGGCGGGACCGATCCGCAGCACCGCCCCGGCGGTGAGGGAGAGCGGCCGGCCGAGGTCGCCGGGGCGGCCCACGTCGGCGGGCCGGTGGCCGGGCGGCTGGCGGTCGATCCGGACCTCGGCCTCCGCCCCGGTCAGCGCGACGCAGGCGGCGCGACCGAACCGCAGGTCGCAGCCGGTCAGCGTGATCTCCAGCCCGGCGGCGGTCTCCGGGTTGCCGACGAGCCGGTTGGCCAGCCGCAGCGCGGCCGGATCGAGGGCGCCGGAGCGGGGCACGCCGAGGTGGGCGAAGCCGGGTCGGCCCTGGTCCTGGACGGTGGTGAGCGCGCCGGCCCGGAGCACCTCAATCACGCTGAGCACGCCGGTTCGCGGCTGCGGGGCTCGCAAGACCGGCTCACTCCTCGCGCGCACGGGACACCAGCCGCACCCGGGTGCCGGGGGTGAGCCGGGCCGGCGGGTCCGCGTGCACGTCGAAGAGGACGAGGTCGGTCCGGCCGACCAGCAGCCAGCCGCCGGGCGAGGCGGTGGGATAGATCCCGGCGTACGGCCCGGCGAGCGCCACCGAGCCGGCCGGCACCCGGGGCCGGGGGCTGGGCCGCCGGGGAACGGCGCACGCTGGCGGCAGCCCGGTCAGGTACGCGAACCCCGGAGCGAATCCGCAGAACGCCACCCGGAACTCGGTGCGCCACAGCCGGTCGACCACCTCGGGCACCGTCACCCCCCAGTGCCCGGCGACGACGGGCAGGTCCTCCCCGTCGTACACCGTGGGGACCTCGACCTCGTGCGCGGCGGCCGTGGTGGCGGCCGGCTGCGGGGTCCAGCCACCGATCAGCGCGGCGGCCGCCGCCGGGTCCGGTACGCCGTCGAGCAGCACCGTTGCCGCGGCGGGGACGATCTCGACCGCGGTCAGGTCGCCGGCGTCGCGCCGGCGCCACAGCTCGGCCCGCCACGCCTCCACCTGCTCTGGGTCGTCGCAGTGGAGCAGGAGGGCGTGCGCGCCGACGGGCCGGATCCGCATCCCGCCATCCTCCCGGGCGAAAGCGGCTCAGTCGACGATCGCGTGTTGGCGGTCAGTACCAAGCGCCACTACTTACAAGTAACCTACGGTGTCGTAGCCTATTGGGGTGACCACCTCCGCACCGCTTCGGCGCAAGCCGGTCGACATCGGTAAACCCCGGATGCGCGGCTGGCTGCACACCTACGCGTTCTTCGTCGCGCTCGTCTGCGGCATCGTGCTCTGCTCGATCGCGGCCGCCCGGCCCGGCTGGGCGCCCCTGGTCAGCTGCCTCATCTACAGCCTGACCGTCTGCGGGCTCTTCGGCACCAGCGCCCTCTACCACCGGCGGGTCTGGTCCGAGCGCGGCTACCAGCTCATGCGCCGGCTGGACCATTCGATGATCTTCTTGTTCATCGCTGGCACGTACACGCCGTTCTGCGCCCTGCTGCTGGACACCCGGCACGCCACCATCATGCTCGGCCTGGTCTGGGCCGGGGCGCTGGCCGGGGTGGCGGTGAAGGTGATCTGGCCGCACGCCCCGCGCTGGGTCTCCGCGCCGCTCTACCTGGCGCTCGGCTGGGTCGCCGTGACGATGCTGCCGGAGATCCTGCACTCCGGCGGCGTGACCGCCCTGGTGCTGCTGACCGTCGGCGGCGCGATCTACAGCGTCGGCGCGGTCTTCTACGCGCTGCGCAGGCCCAACCCGTGGCCCACCGTCTTCGGGCACCACGAGTTCTTCCACGCCTGCACCCTGCTCGCGGCGATCTGCCACCACATCGCGATCTACTTCGCGCTCTTCTCCTGACCCGGACACGGTTCGAGGGCCCCGCGCCGTCGCGGGGCCCCCGAGGTCGCTGCGGTACGGCTCAGGCCGGGTAGCCCGGGCGGCGCACCTCGCGGTACTCCTCGCGCACGACCCGCTCGTCCTGCACCGGCACGACCGGATCGGCCACCACCCGCTGGCGCACCGGCGCGGCGACCACCGTACGCCGGCGGGTGTTCCAGAAGTAGAGCGTGGTGATCAGACCCGCGACGCCGGCGAGCATCAGCACCCAGCCGACGACGTTCAGGTCGAGCCATCCCAGGTTAGCGTCGATGGCGAACGCGAAGATCGCGCCCAGCGCGATCAGAAAGATGCTGGCACCGATGCCCATGACGTCGCCTCCTTGGCGTTCAGCTGGCGTTTCCTACCGCCGCGGCCATGGATGAGGTAGCGGCATCCATCGACTTACCCAGGCGCTCCGATCGCCAATCAGGCAAGCTGTGCGCATGACAGACGGCAGGAACCCGGAGCGGACGCTGGTGCTGCTCCGGCACGCCAAGGCCGAACAGTCCCCGGAGGCCCCGGACCCGGACCGGCCGCTGACGGCCCGCGGGCACGCCGACGCGGCCGCGGCCGGCGCCTGGCTGGCCCGGCACGGGCTGCTCCCCGACGTGGTGCTCTGCTCCACCGCCCGGCGGACCCGGCAGACCTGGCACGGGGTGGCCATGGGCATGACGGGATCCCCGCCGGAAGGCGGACCGGCGGGGTCGCTACCGGTGGTGCGCTATGAGACCGGGGCGTACGAGGCGAACCCGGACCAGCTGCTGGAGCTGGTCCGGGCGGTGGAGCCGACCGCGGGCACGGTGCTGTTGATCAGCCACAACCCGGGCATCTCACTGCTGTCGGCGCTGCTGGACCCGGAACGGGCGGACCCGGACGGCCTGCGCACCACCGATCTGGTGGTGCACCGCCCGACCACCCGCTGGGCGGAAGTCGCCCCGGTCGGCGCGCCCGTCACCGCCCGCCACACCGCCCGCGGCTGAGGATCAGGACGGCGGGGCCGTCGGCGGCGGCGGGTCGGGCGGCGGAGGCATCATCGCGGTCGGGTGGGAGAGCCGGTTCTCCTCCACGATCAGCGTGCGCGCCCGCTTGCGGCGGTCCTGCCAGAACCAGAGCGTGGTGAGCAGGACGGCCAGCCCGGCCAGGATGAACACCCAGCCGACCGCGCGCAGGTCGATCCACCAGACGTTGGCCCGGATGGCGAAGGTCATGATCGCGCCGAGCGCGATGAGAAAGATGCCGCTACCGATGCCCATGTGCGCTGCACTCCCCCGTGCGGTGGCCCTTGGGCGTGCTCTGACGTGGTCCGCGACGGTTACCCGCACCATGGCCGCCCTACCGGGCCGGACCTCGCCAATCCCGGGCCGGCGCGGCGACCCGCCCCCCGACGGCCGGGCCCGCTTCGCGGCAGGGCGGGGTGTCGGAACGGGACGGACACCGTGATATGCCGCAACCCGGCCTCGGCTGCGGGAAAGACGGCGGCGGCCGGCGAGCAGGTGCTCGCCGGCCGCCGGTCGTCACTGCCGGATCCCGTCCGGGATCAGAACGCCTCCTCCGGGAGGTCCATGATCTCCAGGTCGGCGCCCTCGATGATCCGCCGGTCGGAGCCGATGCGGGGCAGCACCTCGCGCGCGAAGAACCGGGCGGCGGCCACCTTGCCGGTGTAGAACGCCTTGTCGGCGGTGGAGACCTCGCCGGCCAGCGCCTTGAGCGCCACGTCCGCCTGCTTCTGCAGCAGCCAGCCGACCACCAGGTCGCCGATGGCCAGCAGGAAGCGACGGCTGCTCAGGCCGACCTTGTAGAGGGCCCGGGTATCACCGGCCTGCGCCTCGCCCATCCAGCCGGTCATCACGGCGAGGATGTTCTGGATCTCGGCGAGCGCCTTGCCGAGCGCCAGCCGCTCCTCCTTGAGCTGGCCGTTGCCGGCCTCGGAGGCGATGAACTCCTGGATCTCGCCGGCGACCGCCATCAGAGCCTTGCCGTTGTCCCGGACGATCTTCCGGAAGATCAGGTCGAGGCTCTGGATCGCCGTGGTGCCCTCGTACAGAGTGTCGATCTTGGCGTCCCGGACGTACTGCTCCAGCGGATAGTCCTGGAGGAAGCCGGAGCCGCCGAAGGTCTGCAGCGACTCGTGGCCGAGCAGCTCGTACGCCCGCTCGGAGCCGACGCCCTTGACCAGCGGCAGCAGCAGGTCGTTGACCCGCTTCGCCAGCTTGGTGGCCTTCTCGTCACCGGCCGCCTCGGCGATGGCGACCTTGTCCTGCCAGGAGGCGGTGTAGCAGACCAGCGCGCGCAGGCCCTCGGCGTACGACTTCTGCAGCAGCAGCGAGCGGCGCACGTCCGGGTGGTGGGTGATGGTCACCCGCGGGGCGGTCTTGTCGGCCTGCTGGACCAGGTCGGCGCCCTGCACCCGGTTCTTGGCGTACTCCAGGGCGTTCAGGTAGCCGGTGGAGAGGGTGGCGATCGCCTTGGTGCCGACCATCATCCGGGCGTACTCGATGATCATGAACATCTGCCGGATGCCGTCGTGCTTCTCACCGAGCAGCCAGCCCTTGGCCGGTACGCCGTGCTCGCCGAAGGTCACCTCGCAGGTGTTGGAGACCTTCAGGCCCATCTTGTGCTCGACGTTGGTGGCGTACACGCCGTTGCGCTCGCCCAGCTCGCCGGTGCTCTCGTCGAAGTGGTACTTCGGCACGACGAAGAGCGAGAGGCCCTTGGTGCCCGGGCCGCCGACGCCCTCGACGCCGACCGGACGGGCCAGCACGTAGTGGACGATGTTGTCGCTCAGGTCGTGCTCACCCGAGGTGATGAAGCGCTTGACGCCCTCGATGTGCCACGAGCCGTCTGGCTGCTGCACGGCCCGGGTCCGACCGGCGCCGACGTCCGAGCCGGCGTCCGGCTCGGTGAGCACCATGGTCGAGCCCCACTGCTTGTCGATGAAGAGCCTGGCCCACTTCTGCTGCTGCTCGGTGCCCTCGACGTGGAGCACGTGCGCGAAGGACGGGCCGGAGGCGTACATCCAGATCGGAGCGTTGGCGCCGAGCACCATCTCGGCGAGCGACCACCAGAGGGCGCGCGGGGCGTTGGTGCCGCCGAGCGCCTCGGGGAGGTCCAGCCGCCAGAACTCGGAGTCCATGAACGCCTGGAACGACTTCTTGAACGACTCAGGCAGCGGCGCGGTGTGCGTCGCCGGGTCGAAGACCGGCGGGTTGCGGTCGCTGTCCGTGTAGCTGGCGGCCAGGTCCTCGCGGGCCAGGCGGTCGACCTCGGAGAGGAAGCTGCGGGCGGTGTCGACGTCCAGGTCCGTGTACGGCTCCTGGCCGAACGTCCGGTCCGCCCCGAAGACCTCGAACAGGTTGAACTCGAGGTCCCGAAGGTTGCTCTTGTAGTGGGTCATGCTCGCTGGCCCCGCTTCCGGACAGGTGTTACCGATCAGTAACCCCGACTGTATTACTCACCGGTAGCCAACGACAAGCCGATCGGGGAAGTGACAGCGATTACACACTTCCGGTTCAGTTCCCGGCCAACCCGAGCGCCAGCCCGGCCGCCGCAGCCACGCCGACCAGCGGGACGCCGAGCTAGTTGGCGACGCCCACGGTCCGCCGGACCGAGTCCGGCCGGTCGAGCAGGTCGAGCATGAGCTGGGCGACATCGGCCCGCGAGATGGTGACGCCGCCCCGGACGTTGCGGTCGTACGCCGTCCGGTAGGCGCCGGTCAGCGGCTTGTCGGTCAGCCGCGGCGGGCGGACCACGGTCCAGTCGAGGAAGCCGTCCCGCAGCTCCTCCTCCATCAGCGCCAGGTCGGCGTAGTGGTCGCGGAGCACCCGCCGGATCGCCGGCCCGAGCACGTAGCGCATCAACGGGCCGTCGCCCGGGTCGCGCCGCGGCGGGTGGGGCCGGCCGGGGGACGGCACCAGGCCGACCGGGGCGGCGCTGACCACCACGATCCGCCGGACGCCCGCGCCGGCCATCGCCTCGGCCATCGCCCGGGTGCCCCGGGCGGTGATGCCGGCGTCGGCCGCCGAGCGCGGGCCGAGGCCGGACAGCACGGCGTCCGCGCCGCCGACCGCCGTACGCAGCGTCTCCGGGTCCGCCGTCGCGAGGTCGGCGGCGACCACCCGTACCGGCGCGCCGGCCAGTTTCGCCGGGTCGCGCACCACGACGGTGACGTCGTGGCCGGCGGACCCGGCCTGATTGACGAGATGCCGGCCGATACCACCGGTGGCACCGAAGATCGTGAGCTTCATGGCGACTGCCTCCCTGCCTCGACCGCGATCGACGGTCGAGTCTCGTAAGATATGGAAACCGTAACAGTTGATACGAGGCTCAAACAATATGGATTCCGTAGAATCTGAGAACGCCCGTCGCCGTCGCCGGAGCGCCACCCGGATCAAGGAGGCGATGCGCGAGCTGAACAACCAGCTGGCGCTGCTGAACCACCAGGTCGGCGTACGCCTCGCGCTGCGGGACGTCGACCTGGACTGCCTCGACCTGATCGCCCGGCACGGGCCGATCAACCCCGGCGCGCTGGCCCGGCGCGCCGGCCTGCACCCGGCCACCATGACCGGCGTCCTGGACCGGCTCCAACGCGGCGGCTGGATCGTCCGGGAGCGGGACCCGGAAGCCACGGACCGCCGGTCGGTCACGGTCCGGGCGCGGCGGGAGCGCAACGCGGAACTGTTCGGCCTCTACGCGGGCATGAACGCCTCGATGGACGAGATCTGCACCGGGTACGACGAGACCCAGCTCGACCTGATCGCGGACTTCCTCCGCCGAGCCGGCGAGGCGGGCCGGCGGGCCACCGACGAGCTGGCGGACGGCTGAGCCGGCCGGTCCTCAGCTCTCGGCCGCGCCGACCTCCCAGCTCGGCACGGCGGCGGTCGCGCCGCTGCGCGGGCCGGTGTACTCCATCAGGACCAGGGCGATGTCATCATCGAGCCGGCCGTGCACCCACTCGACCAGCGCGGTCTCCAGCGAGGCCAGGCCGTCGGCGACCGTGCCGTGGCCGAGCAGCCGCCAGGCCCGGTCGGCGGTCGGGAAGAACTCGCCGTCCCGGCGGGCCTCGCCGAGGCCATCGGTGAAGAGCAGCAGCCGGTCGCCCGGTTCCAGCCGTTCCACCCGGGGGCGGACCACCGGCATGAAGCCGAGCGGCGGCGCGGGCGCGGGCGGCTCCAGCGGGATCACCGCACCCCGGCGCAGCAGCAGCGGCGGCGGGTGTCCACAGTTGACGATGGTCAGGGTCCCACCCCGCTCCTCGACCAGGGCGGCGGTGACGAAGTCCTCGTCGCCGACGTTGCGGGCCACCGCCCGGTCCAGGTCGGTCACCACGGCCCGCAGATCGGCCCGCTCGTACGCGACGTGCCGGTACGAGCCGAGCACGATGCTGGCCAGACGGACCGCGTCCAGCCCCTTGCCCCGGACGTCCCCGATGATCATGCGGACGCCGTACGGGGTGTCCATCGCCTCGTAGAGGTCGCCGCCGATCTCGGCGGTGGCGGTCGAGGAGATGTAGCGCGCCGCCACCGCGAGCGTGCCCACCTGGGGGCCGAGTGGCCGGAGCACCGCCCGCTGCGCCACCGTCGCCAGCTTCGACAGCTCGGCGATCTGCTCGGCCTGGCGCTGGCGGGCCGCCGCCACGGCGGCCGCGATCGCGGTGGCCAACGCGATGCCGGCGACGTTGACCGCGGTGACCAGCGACATCGTCCGCTCGGCGAGGGCGAAGCTGGCGCCGATGACGGTGGCGAGGGCGCCCACTCCGAGCACCACCCGCCAGGACGCCAGCGCGGCGGCGAGGAACGGCGCGGCGACCATCAGCGCCACGTAGTGCGCCGGCCGACCGTCGGCCAACTCCATGGCGGAGACGAGTGCGAGCAGCCCGAGGGCCGCGCCGAGGCCGGCGCGGGATCCGGGGCTCAGCGGGCCGCGGCCCGACTGGAAGGGTTGAGTGCGTACATCGGACAGCATGCCGGATGGACGTGAACGGGTGAATGAACCTGGCCCGTCGTCCGACAAGTTCTGCCCGGCCGGATCGCCTCACCGGCCCGATCGCCGTCGCTCACCCGGTCAGCCGAGCACCTCGTACCTGACGGTCACCTCGCCGAGGTCGACGGAGGCGATCGCCTGGAACGCGGCCCGGGACAGGTCGATGCAGCGGCCGTCGACGTACGGCCCACGGTCGTTGATCCGGACGACGACCGACTTGCCGTTCGCCGGGTTGGTCACCCGGACCTTCGTGTCGAACGGCAGGGTCTTGTGCGCGGCGGTCAGCGCGTCCGGGTTGAAGGTCTCCCCGTTGGCCGTCATCTGACCCTCGTCGTAGAAGGACGCGCCGCAGGAGCCGGTGTCCACCACCTTGGCCGCGGCGGTCTTCTTCGCCGTGGCGGTGGGCTTCGGGCTGGCGGTGCGGGCCTTGCTCCTGGAGGCGGCCTGGGTCCGGGTGGCCTTCGGGCTGGGGGTGGCCTTCGGCGACGGGCTGAGACTCGGCGCGGTCGACGCGCTCGGCGACGCGGACGGCGAGGTGGGAGCCAGGGTGCTCGGCAGCGCCTCGGCGACGGCCGGCTCGGGAGCGGCCGAGCCGGAGGTCAGCTGGACCGCGCCGACGGTGCCGCCGACGGCGAGCACCACGCCGACCGCCGCGGTGGCCGCGATGCCGGCGGGCGAGGAGAACTTGCGGGTACGGAAGTGCCTACCAGCCACCGGCCCGGTCCTTTCGTCATCTGAACAAACCGGCTCGGACCGTAACGAGAGAAGCACTTCCGAAGTCAACGTGATCATGATGGTATGCCCGCATTTACCCCGATACGTGTAGCCGATCGGACGATCACTGGTGGCCCGATCGGTGGAATGATCCCTGGCCACGACTCATTCGACATCGCCTGGCGTCGGTGTCCGAGGATGGGACGGTGCTGAACGAACGCCTGGTCGAACTCTTCCGCTGGGTCGACCCCGGCCCGGAGAGCGACCACCTGGTCAGCGACGTCTCCGGCTGGTGGCGGGACGCGGAGGTGCTGCTCGCCCTCGGGCCGGCCCTGGTGGCGCCCTTCCGGCCGGCCCGGCCGACCGTGGTGCTCGCCCCGGCGGTGACCGGGCTGCTGCTCGGACCGCTGGCCGCGACCGCGCTCGGAGTGGGCTTCGTGCCGGCGCACAAGGCGGCTGACGGGCGACTCCCGGCGGGGGCGGTGAGCTGGGCGCAGAGCCCGCCCGACTTCCGGGGCCGGCGGGTCACCCTCGGCGTCCGGGACCGGCACCTCGGCGCGGGCGATCGGGTGCTGCTCGTGGACGACTGGGTCGCCACCGGCGCCCAACTGCGCGCCCTGCACCAGATCTGCGCGGCCCGCGGCGCCGAGGTGGTCGGCACCGCCGCCGTGGTAGCCGACTGCCCGCCGGAGGTGGCCGCCGAACTGGGCGTCCGCGCCCTGGTCGACGCCGCCCGGCTCCTCGCCTGACGACAAGCCCTTGACCTGTAGCACGGTTCAGGTTCGAGGATTGTCGACATGAACGACGGCATCCTGGACGAGGCGTACCAACGGCTGCACCGGACCGGCCCCGAGTTCGAGGGCTGGCTCTCCAACCACGGCCCGATGGCGGTCGAGGCGCTGATCCGGCACGGGCACGGGACGCGGGTGCACCGCTGGCTGGACGACTACCTGCGCCGCCTCGACGAGCTGCCCCGCGGGCTGCGCCCGATCGACGACTGGCGGGCGGCGCTCGGCGACCCGAAGCGGGCCGGCGACTGGCTCACCCACTTCGACCGCGAGCTGCGCGACCGCCCCTGGCGGGACGTGCTCGGCACCTGGTGGCCCCGGCTGCTGCCGGGGATCGCCGCCGGCGCCACCCACGGGGTGATCCGGGTCGGGCACGCCGTCCGGGTGCTGCTCAACGACGGCGCCGGACCGGACCGGCTGGCCGAACTGGGCCAGGCGCTCGGCTACTGGGCCGCCCGCTGGCAGCCGGTGCCCGGGGCCGGCCCGCTCACCGGCCGGTCGGACGTGACCGCCGCGCTGGCCGGGGTGCCCCGGATCGCCGAACAGACCGGCGGCATCCGGGAGCGGCTGGGCCGACTGCCCGACCTACCGCAGTGGCCCGGGGCGGTGACGGCGCTCCGCCCGCCGACCACCCCGGCGGAGGCCGAGCGGACCCTCACCGACCTGGTGCACCGGGCGGCCCTGGACTACCTCCGGTTCGGGCACGGCAACCCGGTGATGCTGGTGCACGCGGTGACCGCGCCGACCGCGGTGCTGCGTACCCTGCCGGCCCTCGACCCGGCGGCGTGGGCGCCGAGCGTCGCCGCGGCCTGGTCGGCCACCGCCGCCGTCACCTCGGTGTACGCCGCGCCGGCAGCGGTCCCGCCGCCGGCGGTCGCGCCCGGCGACCCGGCGGAGGTCTTCGCCCGGGCGGCCCGGCACGGCGACGCGCACGTGGTGAAGCTGGCCGACGCGGTGCTCGACGCGCACGCGGCGACCGGCGACGGGCGGGTGCTCGCGGCGGCCGGCTACGCCGGACAGCTCATTTGACGAAGTCCTCGACCGCGGTGCAGACCCGGCCCAGCACCTCCGCGGAGCGGGCCAGCGGGCCGGGCACCATCATCGAATGGTCGGCGCCGGGGATCTCCAACACGTGCGGGGTGAGCCGGCGGGCCGCCTCCCCGTCCCAGAGCTGGTCCGCCGTGCCACCGACCAGCAGGAACGGCTCGCTCGCCCGGCTCAGCGCGTCCGTCACGTCGGCCCGGTTGAGCAGCGGGGTGAGCCAGACCGCCCGCAGCCCCCGGTCCGCGGCGAGTGGGGCGGCGAAGGCGCCGAGCGACTTGCCGACCAGCAGGTCGGTCGGCTCCCCGAGGGCGGGCGTCACCTGCTCGGCCACCCACGGCGCGGCCCGGTCGTCGCCCAGGTCGTGGGGCACCTGCCAGGTGACCTCGTGGGTGTCGAAGCCGAGCCGGCGCAGCGCCTCGCCGACGTGGACGAAGAGCGGGGCCCGGGTGTCGTACCACCGGCCCGGAATGAGCACCGCCCGGCGGTCCGCCATGGTCGCCTCCTCGTGGTCCCGACCTCCCTCACATTAGTGCCGACGGGCCCGCCGGTGGGGGACGTGAAATGGCGCGATGGGAGATCACCGGCGGCTAGCGTCGGCGGGATGTGGCCCCGGCGACGACACGCAGTCTGCATCCGCTTCCGGCTGGTCTCGGCCGGCGACGGCGGGATCAGCACCGGTGACCTGAGCACCTGAGCGCGGCCGTCCTCAGACGCCGCGCAGCTCCGGCAGGAGCCGGGTGGCGACATCGACCAGGACCTGCTCGTCGCCGGCGTACCAGCTGTTGGCCCGGGGCCAGTGCGTGGCGACGTCGGTGAAGCCGAGCCGGGCGGCCCGGTCGACCTGCTCGGCGAAGAAGTCCGCGCTGCTCAGCGAGAAGACCGGGGCCGCATCCAGCGACAGGTAACGGTCGAGGGTGGCCGGGTCGCGGCCCGCCTGCTCCAGCGTGGCGTCCATCCGGGCGGAGAACTCCGCGACCGAGGACCACCAGCTCTCCAGGTCCTCTTCGCCCGCGCCGGTGGTCACCCAGCCCTGGCCGAAGCGGGCCACCAGCCGCATCGAGCGCGGCCCGTTGGCGGCGACCACGAACGGCACCCGGGGCTGCTGGATGCAGCCGGGTTTGTTCCGGGCATCCACGGCGGCGAACCACTCGCCGCGCCACGTCGTCCCGTCCTCGCGCAGGATCAGGTCCAGCAGTTCGGTGAACTCGGCGAACCGGTCCACCCGTTGCCGCGGCGGCAACGTCTCGCCGCCCAGCACCGCCGAGTCGAAGCCGATGCCACCCGCGCCGAGGCCGAGCAGCAGCCGACCGCCCGAGACGTCGTCCAGCGCGGTGATCTGCCGGGCGAAGGCCGCCGGATGCCGGAAGTTCGGCGAAGCGACCAGCGTGCCGAGCCGGATCCGGGAGGTCACTGTCGCGGCGGCGGTCAGCGTGGTCATCGAGTCGAACCACGGGCCGTCGACCAGGTCCCGCCAGCCCAGGTGGTCGTACGTCCAGGCGTGGTCGAAGCCCCACTCGTCGGCCTGCCGCCAGCGGCGCTGCGAATCCGACCAGCGCTGGTCGGGAAGGATCACGATGCCAATCCGCATGATCGCCAGCGTACGTCCTGGCCGGCCGGCCCGAGCGGGTCCGGCCGGCCAGGGTGGGTTCAGTCCGCGACGACGTCGGCGACCACGCAGGCGATGTTGTCCGGCGCGCCCTCGCCGTACGCGAGATCCACCAGGCGCCCGACGGCGCTCTCCGGGTCGCCGGCGCCACCGAGCGCGCGGTGCAGCGCCTCCTGCCCGACGACCGCGGAGATCCCGTCGGAGCAGAGCAGGTAGCGGTCACCGACCAGGGCGGTCCGCAGCGCCAGGTCCGCCTCGACCTGGTTGCCGCCGGCGCCGAGTGCCCGCACCAGCAGGGCGCGCTGCGGATGCGCGGCGACCTGGTCGGGCGCGAGCCGGCCCTGATCGACCAGCGACTGCACGTACGTGTGGTCCTGGGTCAGCCGGAACAGCTCGCCCCCGCGCAGCAGGTACGCCCGGGTGTCCCCGACGTGCACCAGCGCGAGTTGCGATCCCCGCCGCAGCAGCGCGGTCAGCGTGGTGATCGGCTGGTGCTCGTCCGTCGCCGCGTCGCGTACCGTCCGCTCGGCCGACTGGACCGCCCCGGCCAGCGTGGCGAGCAGCTCAGCGGCCGGCGCGTCGGAGAGTTCCAGCGGCTTCAGCGCGTCGACGGCGGCGGCGCTGGCGGCGGCGCCGCCCGGACCGCGCAGGCCGTCCGCCACGGCCAGCAGGTTCCCGCTCGCGTACGCGGTGTCCTCGTTGCTGTCCCGGACGGCGCCGGCCTCGCAGCGGACGGCGTGGCGGAAACCGAGGGCGGGTCTGGTGTCGGACATGGTGCTGCTCCCTCCGGAGAGCTGTTCGACGAGGTCGGTGACGACGCGGGCGCGGGCGGCGGTGTCGGCGCTGACCCGTCGCCAGTAGGCGTCGATCGCCGTCGCGGCCGCGGCCCGGTCGAGACCGCAGACGGCGCGGACGTCCGCCAGCGGCATCCCGGCCCGGCGCAGCGCGGCTATCAGCCGGGCTCGGTCGAGCTGACCCGGCTCGTACAACCGGTACCCGGAGTGCGGGTCGACGGCGGCCGGCGGCAGCAGCCCGAGTTCGTCGTAGAGACGCAGGGCCTTCGGCGTCAGCCGCGCTGCCCGGGCGAACGCCCCGATGGTCAGCAACTCCACGTCGGGATCCTCCTCGTACCGGTCCGGATGACCGGCACGGACCAGGCTGTGGCTTGCCCCAGGGTCAAGGTCAAGACGCGTGGCCAGGCGTCGATCACCCGCTGCTCGGGTTGGCGATCGACCCCGGGCCGGGCCGGATCAGGCGGCCAGCTTGGCCAGCATCCGGCTCAGGTGCGGTTCGACCGTCGTCGGGGCCGCGGCCGTCACCTCCGGTGGCGTCCACCAGCGGACGCCACGGAACTCACCCGGGTCGGGGATCAGCTTCTGGTCCCGGCTTCCGCTCAGCACGAACCAGAGGCTGACGTCGGTGTGCCGCTCCTCCGGCGCGCCGACGGTGTCGGTCACGGTGAGGAAGGCCGGACGCTCGCCGAAGCGCGGTGAGAAGACGGCCGGCACGCCCAACTCCTCCACCATCTCCCGGCGCACGGTCTCGGCCGGATGCTCACCCGGCTCGACGTGGCCGCCGCTGGGCAGCCACATTCCCGCCTTGCGGTGGTCGACCAGCAGCACGCTGCCGTCCGCCTCGTCGTGGAGCAGGAAGTACGCCACCAGGTGCGGCGAGGGGGTGCGGGGCTTCTCCCGGCGGAAGATGTCGTCGGTCCCGGCCAGCCAGGCCAGGCTCTCCGCCCGGTGCCACGCCTCCACCTCGTCCACTGGAGCAACCGCCTCGACCAACTCCCGGATCTCTGCTTCCACCCGCATGTCCCGGATGCTGTCAGCCGGGTACGACAGCCGTCAGCCGGCCGGGGACGGATTGGCGTCGACCGCGGCCCGGACGAACTCGCGTACCCGGGCGGTGGTGTTGGTCTCCCGCCACACCGGACCGCGCCGGATCGGCGGCCCGTCGTGGATCGGCACGTACGCCACGTCCGGCCGCGGGTAGTACCGACGGGTGTGCTCGCCGACCGGCAGCACGCCGCGACCCATCGCCACCAGGGAGAGCATCTCCGAGAAGGTGTTGCCGACCGGTCCCTTCGGCACCGGCCGCCCAGACGGCGTCCGCTCCGGCGTACGGTCGCGTTTGAACTCGGCCGAGGTCACCGCCGGGTACTGCACCACCGGGTGGTCGGCGAGGACCTCCAGGGAGACCGACTCCTCGCCGGCGAGCGGATGGCCGGCGGCCACCGCGAGCGCCCGCCCCTCGGAGAGCAGGGCCGGCCCGTTGGCCATGCCGTCGAAGGGGTACGACGCGATGAGCACGTCGATCGAGCCGTCGAGCAGGCTCGACCGGGTGGAGGCGAGCTGCGCCTCGTGGACGTGCACCGCGCAGTCCGGGTGACGTTCGGTGAAGAGGCTGACCGCCCGGAGCAGCACCGGGGCGGTCCACTCGCCGAGGAACGCCACCCGCAGCTCGCCGGTGACGCCCCGCCCGGCCTCGACCGCCCGCCGGACGGCCTCCTCCATTCCGCCCATCAGGGGGCGCAGGTCGTCGGCGAGCCGGGCACCGATCGGGGTGAGGCGGACGACCCGGCTGGTGCGCTCGAAGAGCGGCGCCCCGATCCGACGTTCCAGCTTCTTCACCACGTGGCTGACCCGGCCGGTGGTCACCCGCAGCCGCTCGGCGGTACGCCCGAAGTGCAGTTCCTCGGCCAGGGTCAGCAACGTCTCGGCCTCGTACCGCTCCAGCAAGCCGCCCCCATCGTTCGATCTGAGTAAACGATCGTAGCCCGACCGGGGCTTGGTCCGGATCGGCGTCGGGACGAGTGTGGAGTCGTCCCGTTCCGCACTGACAGGAGCCCCCGTGAACACCATCACCGACTACCTGACCGGCCTCGACGCCCCGCTCCGGGAGGTCGGCGAGAAGCTACGACCGGTCATCGACGCCGGCCTGCCGAACGCCACCGGCGCGATGTGGCACGGACACCCGACCTGGAGCCTCGGCGACCGGCCCGGGCAGCGACCGGTCTGCCTGCTCAAGGCATACCCGTCGTACGTCACCTTCGGACTGTGGCGCGGGCAGGAGATCACCGACCCCTCCGGGCGGCTCACCCGCGGCGCCCGGCAGATGGCCTCGGTGCGGCTCCGTACCGTCGACGAGGTCGACCCGGCCCTCTTCACCGACTGGCTGCGCCGGGCGCACGAGCTGGAGGCGAGGTGACCGGCGTGCGGGTGACGGCCTTCGACCACCTGGTGCTCACCGTCGCCGACGTCGAACGCGCCCTCGGCTTCTACTGCGGCACACTCGGGCTGGAGCCGGTCCGGGTCGACCGGTGGCGGGCCGGCGAGGTCCCCTTCCCCTCGGTACGGGTCACCTCGGAGACCATCATCGACCTGGTCCACGGTCGGCGCGGCGAATCGAACGTCGACCACATCTGCCTGGTGGTGGAGCCGCTGGACTGGCCGGAGGTCATCGACTCGGGTGTCTTCGACGTGCTGGTCGGGCCGGTGCCGCGGTTCGGGGCGCGGGGCAGCGCCACCTCGATCTACGTACGCGACCCGGACGGCAACACCGTCGAGCTCCGCTGGTACCCACCGGCCGCCTGAGCCTCGAACTTCCGGACACCGAAAAGCCCCGGCGGGGACTGCGGTTCTGGCCGGGCTCTTCGTCCGTGGAACGCGATACCGTCGGAGGCTGTGACAGCACCTGAGATCACCGTCGCCACCCCGGCCGACCGTCGACGTGTCGTCGGCTCGCTGGTCGTCGCCTTCACCAAGGATCCCGTGCTGCGGTACCTGTTCCCGGGCGAGGCGACCTATCCGCGGTACGCCGCCGCCTTCTTCGGGCACCTCTTCGACAAGCGGGTGCACAAGGGGACGGTCTGGACGATCGGACGCGGCGCCTCGGTCGCTATCTGGGAACCTCCCGCAGCCGAGAGCGGGTCGCCGGAGGACAGTCTCGCCGCCCACCTCCCCGCCGACGCACTGACCCGCGTCCGCGCCTACGACGAAGCCGTGCACGCCGCCCTGCCGACCGCCCCGTTCTGGTACCTCGGCGTCCTGGGCACCCATCCCGCCATGGCCGGTCGTCGTTGGGGCCACGCTGTCATGGGAGCCGGACTGCGTCGCGCCGCCGCGGACGGACTGCCGGCGATCCTGGAGACCAGCAACCCCGCCAACGTCGAGGTGTACCGCCGCGCCGGCTGGGAGGTGGTGCGCGCCGTGCCGGAGCCCCTGACCATCTGGATCATGCAACAGTCGACCCACTGATTCGGAGGACAAGGGCGGGCTGGCGGAGCGGAAAGAGGCCCTGCTCTGGACTTGAGGCCTGAGCAGGGCGGCAGGCCTGTCACACCGATGGGGTCGTCGACGTCGCCGTCATGGGGTGGACCTTCTCGGTCAGACATAGCTGAACAACGGAGGGAAGAGGAGGACCACGATCCAGGCCCACACGGCGTACACGGGTAGGTAGCCGGTCTGCCAGCGCTCGAGCGCCGCGAACGGTGTGCGCCGCCGGATGAACCTCAGCAACAGCCACGCCGAGTAGGCGAGGTTGGCCAGCAGGATGACGTTCTCGCCGAGCGCGGCAGCCCTGTTGGGTGTGGTGCCGTACTCGTCGGTGATGCGTCCGGTGATCGCGAGCAGTACCAGTACGTCGATGGCCAACGCGCTGACCACGAGAGCGAGCTGAAGTTTGTCGAACAGGCCGGTCGGGGCCAGCGGATCGCGGGCTGAGATCGAGTAGAGCAGTAGCCCCAGCACCACGACCAGCAGGAGGTCGAACAGGATCAGCGCTTCGCGCTCCACGTTGATGCCATGGCTGGTCCAGACGACGGCGACGAGGAAGGCCAGCAGTGCTGCCGTGAACAGCGGAGTGAATAGCCGCGTGAGCACCGGGGCGATATTTTCGACCACGCTCTGCTTGGCCTCGACCAGCCACCCGGCCACGACAGCCCCGGCCACGGCGCCGCAGGGAAGGAGCCACTGCGAGATGAACTCCTGCGGGATGATCCCGATGGCTTTGAAGGTGTGGAACAGGAACAAGCTGAGCACACCGCCGCCGAGGGCGATGAGGACGAAGTAGATGAGCCACTCGCCGGTGAAGCGGATGAAGTCCATGCGTCGGCGCGAGGAGCGCCAGTCGTCGGCAACGTAGGCCAGACCCACCACAAGCCACAGGGCGATGGGGAGGTGGATGCTGGTGAGGACCAGCGACTTTGACTCCTCGGCCAGGGGGTAGGCGTTGGCCGCCACGGCACCGAGCCCGAACAGCGCCACCAGTGTCCCGATCAGCGGGCGTCGGGCCTGTCGGCGCCAGGCCAGGAAGACCGCCAGCCAGGGCAGGGCGAACAGGGTGAAGTTCCGCGCGTAGAACGCGCCGTCGTCCGCCAACCTCAACCCGAACAGCTCCGGCACCTTGATGGACGCCGCCGCGCCCGCCGCGCAGATGACCATCGCCCACAGGTCCCGCCGCGACCGCGTGTCCGCCGCCGGGCTGTCAGGGTCGCCGGTCAGCACCAATTGCTTCCACAGCCGTTCCGAATGCTCCCGGGCGAACTCGCGCGACAGTTCGTCGAGGCTGCCCATCCGCTTCACCGCGACGAGGAACGCCTCGTCCGGGCTCAGGCCTGCAGCTATGAGCTCGTCGACGGATCCGCGGAGATGGTCTTCGAGCTCGTCGGCGTCGGACGGCTGCAGTTCCCTGCGGCGCTGTACGTACTGACGCCACTGCCCGAACTGCGCCTCCAACTCCTCCTGACCCTCCCGCGCCGTCATGCCCGGCACCCCAGCGGGATCGCCGTCAGCGGCCTGCGGTCGCCGAGGCCGAGCCAGATCTCCTTGAGCGCGTCGGTGACCGTGTCCCACTGGCGGCGTTGCTCGGCCAACTCAGCCAGGCCCTTGTCAGTGATGCGGTAGTACTTGCGCCGCCGCTCGCCGGCTACCGACTGCCAGCTCGACTCCGAATAGCCGAGGCGCTCAAGCCGGTGCAGCAACGGGTAGAGCAGCCCCTCGGTCCAGTCCAGCTCGCCACCGGACAGCTCGTTGATCCGCCTGAGGATGGCGTAGCCGTAGCTCTCCCCCTCGGCCAGGATGCCGAGCACCATCGGTGTCGCCGAGGCGGCCACCAGATCCTTGGCGACCTTCACGAGAACTCACCCCGTTCCATACCCTAGAAGTATTGTGCATAGTACTGCTAGGTATTGCGTGGCACAACGGCCCGGTCACGCGTCCGTGGCGGCGGTACCCGCGATCCCGCCGCAGCCAGATGACCTCTCATGGGCAGCCGATGAGAGAGCGACCCCACCGGTCACCTCGACTAAGAGGTCGCGCGGAATGGTGAGGTTGCCCGGCGCGTCTGAACGGGTGCAGGCACAGAACCGGTGATCATGAAGGTGCTTACGCCTCGTGATCACGGGAGGTTCTGTGCCTGCCATCCCAGCATGGCTGATCGAGCCGTTGTGGGTCCAGTTCGCCGCGCTGCTACCCGATCGGCCCACCTACCAGCCGACCCATCCGTTGGGCTGCCACCGCAGGCGGGTCGATGACCGGATCGTGTTCGACAAGCTGATCCAGGTACTGCGGTTCGGCTGCTCCTACGAGGCGATCGCCGACAGCACATGCGCGGCCACGACGATCCGTAACCGTCGTGACGAGTGGATCACGCTCGGGTTGTTCGCCCAGCTCAAACAGATCGCGGTGGAAGCCTACGACCGGCTCGTCGGCCTGATGTTGGACGACATCGCCGTGGACGGCTGCATCACCAAGGCCCCCGGCGGCGGTGACTGCGCCGGACGGTCCCCGGTCGACCGGGGCAAACAAGGCATGAAACGCTCATCGATGGTGGACGGCTACGGCATCCCCCTGGGCCGGGTCCTGGCCGGCGCGAACCGGCACGACTCACCGCTGCTCGGCCCCACCCTCGACCACCTCGACGACCTGGGCCCACTGCCCGACGAGGTCACCGTGCACCTCGACGCGGGATACGACTCCGCCGTCACCCGCACCCTGCTCGCCGAACGCGGCCTGACCGGCAAGATCGCCCACAAGGGAGACAAAGCACCCATCCAGGCCGGGCAACGGTGGCACGTCGAGCGGACGAACAGCTGGCACAACGCGTTCAACCGGCTGCAACGCTGCTACGAACGAACCGAGAAAGTCATCGACGCCTACTTCGACCTCGCCGATACGATCATCACCGTCCGTAGCCTGACCCGACGCGCGTGGACCATCTACCGGTGGGACACCCGTCCCACCCGGCGCCCATGACCACCACCCATTCCGCGCGACCTCTAAACCTGGCCGCCGGATGGGTCACGCCTCCACCCGCGCCGCGATGATCTATCAGCACACCGCCCGCGACAGAGACGAGCACATCGCCGACGCGCTCAGCTCGCAGATCAAACAGGGCCGGGATCGGGCACGTAACGGGCACGGCAAGCACGGGCAGCGATAGCAACGAATGAGGCCCCAGCCAGGAAACCGGTCCTGAGCTGGGGCCTCACGTTGGAGCGGGTGACGGGAATCGAACCCGCACTGTCAGCTTGGGAATTGTCGATTCCCGCCTGTTTAGGGGCTTCGCGGGCTGGTCGCCCCGGTCCTACGTGGCCTGGTCTACCACCGGTTCGCCCTCACCAATGGCACGCTAATGGCACGTGGTCGACCTGGCGGCTACGTGCGGAGGAGGTGGGTGAGGTCACCGGCGAAGCGGGTCATCTCCTCCCCCGCTTCGAGCACGTAGACCGCTCTAGCGGACCAGGCTGTGTCCTCCAGGTCGAGACCGGGAGCCCGGAGAGTCACGCCCAGCGACACGTATCCTCGTCCGTCGTGCCGGGCATCGATCGCGAGCTCGCGCTCCATGGACGTCCAGGTACGGACCCCGTTCCAACCATGCCAGTCCGCTGCGAGCCCCTGAACGAATCCGGACAGCGTCGTAGCCAGGTCGGCATAGAGGCCGTCGATCTTGGCGACCGTCGAAGCGGTCATACCCTGCTCGTGCAGCTCAGTCGCGATCGTGTAGACGTAGCCGTCACCGTACGGATCCTGCGGCGCATGGACGACCCGTCGCGCACCGCCGGAGGGCTGCAATACAAACGGCTCACTCATGGTGGCTCGCAGTATGCAGGGTCGTTGACGGCCTCGCCTTCGCGTTTCCTTGTCGATGCACGCGCCCATCTGATCCGTAGCCTCGGCCGGGCTGTCCGGCTCGGTCCAGAAGGGTCGGCAACTACTGGTCTCAGCGCTCTACTCGTCCGCTGCTGCGTCGGTCCGTCCAGCGCCGTTGCTGTCACCCGCTGCTGTCACCCGCTCGACGGCAGCCAGCTCGGCAACCAACTACTCGGAGGGACTGCACCGGGGGCGAGCGGAACGGCACGCCCGTGGTGCGGAGCCGATGGTCGGCCGTCTGCCGTTAGATGCCGTTGCTAGCCTTCCGGGCGTGGGCGTGGACGTTGAGCTGATCAGGGTCGAACAGTTGGGCACGAGCCCGCGCCGCCGGCGGGATTTTGAAGTAGCTGTAGTAGGTGACCCGCACTTCCGGTTCGCTGCCGTGCTTGAGCGCTCGCAGCACGGCGGCAGGACTCCGATGGTGGACCGCATCGACCCCTACGGGCTGCTGGAACTCACGCCCGCTGAGATGACTCAGTTCCTCGGCGAATTGGATGTTCTCGTTGCGAACGTCCAGAACGTCGGCGAGCGCCAGGTGCTCGACGTCATTCGAGGGTTCGCCGAGCGATGCCGCGTCGATTCAGACCTGCGTCTCCGATTCGTCGGCGACTAGGCCGTTTAGCGCCGGACCGTGCTGGGACTGCGACCACGGTTTAGGAAATGTCGATCAGAGGTCGATGGCGGTCCGCCTGCCTGGCCCTCTTCCAGGTCACGCCCTGGTCGCCGTTGTCATCGTTGACTGCGGTTGTCCGTCGTCGACCACCGCATCGGGCACGCCACGGGCATGACGCCCGGCCGATTGCGCGCCCTGCCGCGCTTTCACCATGTGCCATGGTCGTGCCCGTGGATCCGGGCCCGAGCTCCATCATCGCTAACATGTTGGGCGCCGTTGCGCGGCGGGATAACCCCGGGTTCTTCACCTGGCGGAACGAGATGAACCGGAACGACTTGGCGCAGCAACTCCTCTACCCGTTCCTGTACGAAGTCTTCCGCCTGCTCGTCGTACGTCGCTTCCACGACAGTGATGAGGTCGCCGAGATCCGCGGCTTCCTTGCGCAGCCACGGCTGTTGCTGTGGCCCGAATCCGGCTTGTGCGCCCCCGATGCGGAGGCCTTGATCCGGTCCGCCCTCGGCGCCTCCGGCCTAGTCGGCCACCTGGCAACCGGCGACATCGTCGTCCTTCGGCTCCAGCTCATGACCTACCTGGTCGAAGATCTCAAACTGTCCCCGACGGACCTGGATGCTCTGATCGCCGAAGCGGAACGGTTCGTCCTTGACAGCGAGCTTCCGGCCTGACCGCCCCCAGGCTCCTCTGGAAGTCAACCGGCACCGTCAGTTTGGAAGAGCGTGCTCAACTGGTCGTGATGCCCAGAACGCCTGCGGCCGGCGGCCGCTGGTGTTGCGGCTCGTGCCCGTTCGTGACCGCTGCGCGCCGCCGCTACTGGCCCATGGGTGGCCCAGGGATGCCATCCCCAAGCGCCCGGCGCACGCTCCGTCCTGATCTCCGAGGGAGGGTCGGGGTCCGGGGCAGCGCCCCGAGTCAGTCGTGCTTGACGCTAGGTTTTGGTTCCCAGACCAGAACGGGTGATGACGTGGGCGATGTGCAGACTACCTATCGTGCGATGCTGCGCGACGATATTGCCCCCGCTCTACGCGCCCTCGCCTTCAAGGGATCGGGCTCGCGGTACAGCCTGCCGGACCCGGAGTCCTGGGCGCTGCTCGGGTTCCAATCCTCGCGGTTCAACACCAGCGAGTCCCTGACGTTGACCGTCAACCTCTGCGCTGTGTCACGGCTCGTCTGGGAGTCGCGCAGGCGTGAGCAGAGCCACCTACCGGAGAGGCCGTCGCCGGGCACCTTCTACGGTCATTCCGTCTGGTCCTGCCGCCTGGGCCATCTGATGCCCATCAACAAGGACGTCTGGTGGGATCTGCACGTAGACGCTGCTGCCAAGAATGTTGCGAGCGAGGTCGTCGCCGCCATCAGCGCGTATGGCCTTCCAGCTCTCCGCGAGCGGCTTTGATCCAACGGCCTTCGACACGGCCGGCCGGCCCGGCCCGCTTGCGGGCCGCCTTGATCCAGTACAGGCCAATTCGGCGACAGATCACAGGCAGCGTCTGTCCCGTCACGGGACATGCTTGACAGCGAGGATGTCGGGGACGGAACTTGTCAAGGTCGGTGGGACCAGTGGGTGTTACGCCGCTTGGGGTAGCGGTTGATCGGTTGCCGGTTCGGGCGGGTTGATCCAGACGGCGTCGGGCAGGTGCAGCGTTTTCGGTCTGGGTCGGCGGGAGAAGCGTTCGGGGTGGGCGGTCCAGGCGGTGTCGAGGGCCTGTTCGCGTTGTTTCTGTTGGGTCGCGGCGTGGCCGTAGTGGACGTCGGCGGGGGTGTGCAGGCCGATGCCGGCGTGGTGGTGTTCGTGGTTGTACCAGGCGAAGAACGTGTCGCAGAACGCGCGGGCGTCGGCCAGGGATCCGAAGCGTTCGGGGAACGTGGGGTGGTACTTCACGGTTTTGAACGCGGCTTCGGAGAACGGGTTGTCGTTGCTGACCCGGGGTCGGGAGTGTGTGCGGGTGATGTGCAGGTCGGCCAGGAGTGTGGCGACGCGGGTGGAGGTCATGGAGGTGCCGCGGTCGGCGTGCACGACGTGCGGGACGCCGTGCAGGGTGATGATCTCGGAGATGAAGTCGTGGGCGATCTCGGCGCTTTCTCTGGCGGCGACGTGGTGCCCGACGATGTATCGCGACCAGATGTCGATCATGACGTAGGCGTCGTAGTAGACGCCCTTGGCCGGGCCGGGGAGTTTGGTGATGTCCCAGGTGAACACCTGCCCCGGCCCGGTCGCGGTCAGCTCTGGACGGGCCCGGGTGGGGTGTCGGGCCTGGCGGCGCCGGTCGACGACCTGATCGTTGGTGCGCAGGATGCGGTAGAGGGTGGAGATCGAGGCCAGGTAGACGCCCTCGTCGAGCAGCGTCGCGAATGCCTCGGTCGGGGTGGTGTCGACGAACCGGTCGCTGTCGAGCACCGCCAGAACGTGAGCGCGTTCAGCGTCGGACAGTCGGTTCACCGGCGCCGGCCGCGGCGCCGGCGCACGCCCATCAGGGGTGCGGGCGCGTCGGTGGGCGGTGCTGCGGGCGATCCCGGTCAGCCTGGCCGCACTTCGGGTCGACGTCGCTGCGGCGAGCAACTGGGTGTGGGCGTCGGTCAGGGCTTGGTCGGCTTGGTGTCGGTGTCCGCGCTCTCGGAGATCTCGGCCAAGAGCGCGTGTGCTTTTCCCATGATGTCCAACGCCGCCTCAGTCCGGGCGATCTTGCGGTTCGCCAGCTCCAACTGGCGGCGCAGCCGGGCGATCTCGGCCTGCTCCCCACTCGGGCGTCCGACGCTCTGACCGGGCTTCTTCCCCTCGAGCAGGCCGGCATCACGGGCACGGCGCCACTCACTCATCAACGACGAGTACAAGCCGTTACGGCGCAGATACCCGTTGCCGTCGCCGTCGGCAACGGCCTGCTCATACTCGGCGAGCAGCCGCAGCTTCTCCGCCGGAGGAAACGACCGCCGCCGTGGCCGGTCTGATCGGGGTCCTTCCGTCGTCATGGCCCCATCGTGCCTGACGGACATATCTGTGCTGGGAATCGTCATCGAAGGAGAATCCATCCTCGCCCCGGGAGGGCTACTTGCTCTGAACCACTGGACTCACCCAACCCTGACACCCAGGGGGACGCTGCTGGGCCGGTCTGACCCGATGCTTGACCGACGCGAAGGTTGCTGTCCTGCGAGTGATTCGTCGGCCGGTTCAGTGGCGTCGCCCCGCACGCGGCCGAACGGGCGTCGTGACCTCAGGAGCTTGTGCGAGAAGCCCCGTCGCTGTCTTGTCCGCCCGCCCGACCGGCGCGTGCCGCCCACCGGTGTCAGCGAAGGGACGGCCAGATCAGCATGACGCAGGACAGCCAGCAAGCGCAGCGCATCGTCGGTGGAGTCGATACGCACGGCGAGACCCATCACGCCGCGGTGGTCGACAAGGTAGGCCGCCAGCTGGCCGATCGACAGTTCCCGACCACCCCGCAGGGATACCGCCACCTGTTGACGTGGTTGCGCAGCTTCGGCGACTTGGACCGGGTGGGTGTGGAAGGCACCGGTGCCTACGGTGCCGCATTGGCGCGGCTTCTGCATCAGGCCGGCGTGCTCGTGGTGGAGGTGGATCGACCTGACCGCAAGACCCGCCGGATGAAGGGCAAGTCCGACCCGGTCGACGCCTACGCCGCCGCCCTGGCCGCGCTGTCGGGCCGGGCAACTGGCACGCCGAAGAGCCGCGATGGGCGCATTGAGGCCATCCGCGCTCTCCGGGTGGCCCGCCGCAGCGCCGTCAAGGCCCGCACCCAAGCGATCAACCAGCTACGCGCCCTGCTCACCACCGGCCCCGCTGAGCTACGCGAGCAGCTACGCACCCTTCCCACCGGCGCATTGATCACCACCTGCGCCCGGCTGCGTCCCACCGCCGATCTGGCTGACCCGGTCCAGGCCACCAAGGCCGCGTTGCGCCGGCTGGCCCGACGCCACCAGCAGCTCTCCGCCGAGATCAGCGAACTCGACAGTGATCTTGCCCCGCTGGTAACCGCCGCCGCACCCGAACTCGTCGCACAGCCCGGGGTCGGCATCGACGTTGCCGGCCAGCTCCTGGTCACCGCCGGCGACAACCCGCAACGGCTGAAGTCCGAGGCCGCCTTCGCCCACCTCTGCGGCGCCGCCCCCATCCCCGCCAGCTCCGGGCGCACCAACCGTCACCGGCTCAACCGCGGCGGAGACCGCTGGGCCAATCGCGCCCTGCACACCGTCGCCCTGTGTCGCCTCCGCTGGGACCCCGACACCCGCGCCTACGTCACCCGCCGGCGGCAACAAGGCCTGTCGAACAAAGAGATCATGCGATGCCTCAAACGCTTCATCGCCCGGCAGATCTACCACGCACTGCCCAGACCACGAGTCGCCTCGTGAACACAAAATGCCGGTTGACTATCCATAGGAGCATCAGTGGCGTCCCACCAGATGCTTGACATGATCGATATTCGGTTTCTTCATCACGTGATGGTTGCGGGCATCGCGGGCTGGGGAGGCCGGGATTGGCGCTGGTGGAGTTGTCGATCGTGGAGCAGCGGTATCGGGCGGTGTTGGCGGTGCGGGCCGGAGAACCCGTGGTCGAGGTAGCAGCTCGGACGGGGGTGTCTCGTCGGAGTATCTCGGCCACCACGATCCTGGATTCACGCTGCGTACGTACACGCATCTCATGCCGGAGAGCGAGGCGCGTACGAGGCGGGCGGTGGACGCGATCCTCGGCCGTGGCCTGATCGATGTTCATGGCCTGTGGACGGCCTGAGATGCCTGCGTTCCGCAGCTTCGCTTCGATATAGTCCGCGAATCTGGGGCTTGAGCTGGGCAAACACGGGTCGGCCCGGTGACATGGCGTGTCACTAGGCCGGGGTGTTCGTGCTGGTCAGGCGGTTGCGGGTGTCGCGTTGATGACGCGTGGCGGTTCGGTGATCTTCAGCTTGGCGAACAGGGCCTTCTGGGGCTGCGACAGCTCGGTGCGCTGGCGGAAGGTGCCGGCGGCGCCGGTGAACACGCCGACGTGCAGCCGCTCGGCGTCGGCGCGGATTTTGCTCCAGGTGTGGCCGGTGGTGGTCTCGGCGACGCGGATGAGCAGCAGCGCCAGCCAGCACAGCAGGATGTGGGCGCGGATGCGGTCTTCGCGGCGGTGGAACACCGGCCGCAGGTCCAGGGTGGTCTTCATGTCGCGCCAGCCACGTTCGACTTCGAGGAGCTGCTTGTAGCCCAGGGCGATGTCCTCGGCGCTCAGCTTCGGGTCGGAGCAGCGCAGCAGGTACTTACCGTCCAGGCGCGCCTCGGCCTTGACCGCCGCTTGCTCGATGCGCAGCAGGCCGCCGGGTGTGACACGTAGGTAGCGGTGCAGGCCGGGCTTGGTGGAGATCACCCCGCGTAGCTCGGCGCGCTTCGTGGCGCTCAGCTTGTCCGAACCGTCGATTTTGGCGG
>NZ_JAPFQV010000023.1:0-80294 GCF_033804685.1 Micromonospora sp. RTP1Z1 | reverse complement strand
AACTTCTTCACCCGGCCTCCGCCGCGGCAAGCAGTGCGGCGTCGGCCCGGTGTCGGGCCGACCGGCGCCCGTACAGGCGGGCGCACATCGAGGTCAGCACCTCGGTCATGTCCCGCACCAGATCATCGCTGGCTTCCTGTGCATCGAGGATGATCAGGCGACGACCCGAGGCGGCCAGGCGGCCTCCAGGTGCTCCACACCGAAGCGGGCCAGGCGATCGCGGTGCTCGACCACGATCACCGCCGCTTCGGGGTCGGCGAGGGGGCGTCAGGCTCCTGCACCAGCCAAGTCCCGGTAGCGGTACGCACCACTGGCACGGGCATCTTGCCGTCCCTAGCCCACCGCCAAGCGGTCTGGTATTGCACACCGCTGCGTGTCGCCCACTCGCCCAACCTCACACGACTATCCTACAAGGACATCGATAGAAGACGAAACAACGTGCAACAGCTAACAACCCCACCCCCGCCCCGTGGCGGGGGGGCAGAGGTCGAGGATGAGGGTGCGGGGGCCTACGTTGACGCTGTCGACCAGCATGTGGGTGCGGAAGCGGCCGGTCTCGACCTTGGCACCACGGGCGCGGAGCGCCTCGACCACCGCGGTCACCAGGGGTTCGGCCAGCTCGGCGGGGGCCGCCGCGGTCCAGCTCGGCCGTCTGCCCTTGCGGGCGTCGCCGTAGAGGGTGAACTGGCTGACCACCAGGATCGGGGCGCCGGTGTCGGCGGCGCTGCGCTCCTCGTCGAGGATGCGCAGCTCGTGGATCTTGCGGGCCATCGTCGCGGCGACCTGCGGGGTGTCGGTGTGGGTCACCCCGAGCAGCACCAGCAGCCCGTCGGCGATCTCACCGACCACGTCGCCGTCGACGGTCACGCTGGCCCGGCCCACCGTCTGCACCACGGCCCGCATCAGGCCGTCACCTCCGTCCGGGACCTGGCCGGCGCGGCCGCGGCCGCCGGCATCAGTCGGCCACCGGTTCGACGATGCCGCGCTCGACCAGGTGCGCCACGATCGGGCCGGCCGCCTCGGCCAGCTCTTCGGGGGCGACGTCGTGCGCGGCGGCGAGCAGGGCGAGCTGGTCGCGCAGCGGCAGCCGGCCGTCCGCGCCGCCGACCAGGGCGAGCACCAGCGGATCGATCTCCTCCGACCAGCGCAGCCCGTGCGGCATGGCGAGGACCTGCCGGTCCACCGCCCAACCCTCGTCGCCCATGGTGGCCTCCTGGCGCAGCTGGAGGCCCGTGGCGGCCCGGTAGCGCGCGGCGAGCAGCGTCTCGATGTCCCGTGCCCGGAGCCAGTCCTGGCGATCGAACCAGGCGGCGATGTGGTCCCCCATCGGCGGCTCCACCCGCTGGCGCAGGTCCTCCACCCGGACGACCGGCTCGTCATGGCCCGCGCGGCGGAGCGAGACGATGCCGAAGCCGATCGCCTCCACCTTGTGCGCGTCGAACCAGTCCAGCCAGGCCGCCATCCGCTGCGGGTCAGCGGCCTCGCCGACGTCGGTGAGCCACAGGTTGACGTACGCCATCGGGTCCGCCACCTCGCGCTGGATCGCCCAGGCGTCCAACCCGGTGCCGGCGAACCAGCCGGCCACCCGCTCGTCCCACTCCTCACCGGTGACGTGCACCCAGTTGGCCAGGTACTGCATCGTGCCGCCCTCGGTGAGCAGGTGCGGCGCGGCGGCGGCCAGCTCGGCGCCGATGGCGTCGCCGGCCCGGCCGGAGTCCCGGTATACGTGGGTGGTGGTGCCCGGGCCGACCACGAACGGCGGATTGCTCACCACCAGGTCGAAGCGGCGGCCGGCGACCGGGGCGACCAGGTCGCCGCGGAGCAGGTCCCAGTCCTGGCCGTTGAGCGCGGCGGTGGTGGTGGCGAAGCGCAGCGCCCGCTCGGAGACGTCGGTGGCGGTCACCCGCCGGGCGTGGGTGCCCAGGTGCAGGGCCTGTACGCCGGAGCCGGTGCCCAGGTCCAGCGCGGTCTCCACCGGACGACGGACGGTCGCGCCGATCAGCGTCTGGGTGGCGCCGCCGATGCCCAGCACGTGCTCGGCGTGCAGCGGCTTCCCGGGCCGGGCGCTGGCCGGCACGTCGGCGAGCACCCACCAGTCGTCCCCGTACGGCTCCAGGTCGACGCCGGCGCGCAGGCCGTCGCCGTACCGCTCGACCAGCCCCCCGGCGAGCGCCTCCTCGACGGCCAGCGGCGCGAGCGCGGCGGCCACCGCCGCCTCCGGCTCGGTCTGGTCGCAGATGAACACCCGGATCAGCGTGGCGAGCGGGTCGCGGTCCTCGGTGGCGCGCAGCGCGGCCCGGAAGTCGTTGCGGGCCACCCCGCCGGTGGCCTGCGCGCCGAGTCGACCGGCGATGCCGTTCGAGGTGAAGTCCGCCCGGGTCAGCGCGGTCCGTAGCGCCTCGACGCCGGCGGGGGAGAGCAGCATGTCATGTTCCACGTCGCCATCCTGCCTCGCGACCGGCGCCGATCGGCCGGCACCCGGGACATCCATTCCGTGGCCCCGTCCGTATCGGCCACGGTCTCCACGGGCGTGCCCCGCCCGTGTCCGCCGGGCCGGTTGCCGTCCCGACTCGGGGAGTCGGCGCGGCCCGCGCCGCGCGGAGGCGGCAGGATGGGGGCATGACGCTCTCGCTGCCCATCGACCCGGAAGCCAACCGGCTGCTGGAGCGCAGCCCGCTGGCGCTGCTCCTCGGCATGGTGCTCGACCAGCAGGTGCCGATGGAGAAGGCGTTCTCCTCGCCGTACGTGCTGACCCAGCGGCTCGGTCACGAGCCGGACGCCCGCGAACTGGCCGGGTACGCCCCGGAGGCCCTGGTCGCGCTCTTCGCCCAGTCACCGGCCCTGCACCGGTTCCCCAAGGCGATGGCGGCCCGGGTGCAGGAGGTCTCCCGGGTCCTCGTCGACCGGTACGACGGCGACCCGGCCGGCCTCTGGGCCGACGTCACGGACGGCCGGGAGCTGCTGCGCCGGGTCGGCGAGCTGCCCGGCTTCGGGAAGCAGAAGGCGCAGATCTTCGTCGCCCTGCTCGGCAAGCGGTACGACGTCCGGCCGGACGGCTGGCGGGAGGCCGCGGGCGGGTACGGCGACGCGGACGCGTACCGGTCGGTGGCCGACGTCACCGACCCGGAGTCGCTGCGCCGGGTCCGCGAGTTCAAGCAGGCGGCCAAGGCGGAGGCGAAGGCGAAGGCCGCGAAGGGCTGACGCAACCGTCGCCCGCTCCTGTCGTTGAGATCCTCAGGCGACGACGGCGGGCGGGGCATGGCGGACGAACGGGGCAAGGAGCTCCTCCGCGGCGACGAGACCTCGCCGCGGGCGACGTTCCTGGAGCTCTTCTTCGACGTCGCCTTCGTCTTCGCGCTCACCCGGGTGTCGAACCGGCTGATCGACGACTTCACGGTGGAGCGGAGGGTCTTCCTTTCCGAGGCGGGGCAGACGCTGCTGCTCCTGCTCGCCCTCTGGATGGTCTGGTCGTTGACCACGTGGACGACGAGCCGGTACAACCCGGCGCAGCCGGCGATTCAACTGGTCGTGGCGGGCTCGATGTTCGCCAGCATGGTGATGGCGGTGTCGCTGCCGGAGGCGTTCGACACGCGGGGCCTCTCCTTCGCGATCGGCTACGTGGCCGTCCAGGTCGGCCGTCCCCTCTTCCTCACGGTGGCGATGCGACACGACCCGACGCGGCACGCCGCCGGGCGGATCCTCGTCTGGGCGGTGGTGTCGGCGGTGCCGTGGATCGCTGGAGCGCTCGTGCACAACGACGCCCGCGGGGTGCTCTGGACCGTCGCGGTGATCATCGACTACGGCGCGGCCCGGCTGGGCTGGCCGCTGCCCGGACGGGGCCGGTCGCCCGCGTCCTCCTGGCCGGTGACCGGCGAGCACCTGGCCGAGCGCTACCAGCAGTTCACCATCATCGCGCTGGGCGAGATGATCCTGATCAGCGGATTCGGCTTCAGCATGAGCGAGTTCGCGGCCGCCCAGTGGGTGGCCTTCGCCATCACGTTCGCGAGCACCGCGCTGCTCTGGCGGATCTACTTCTACCGGGCCGGCACGGTGCTGGTGGAGGCGGTGGCCGGGTCGGCGCGACCCGGCCGGCTCGCCGAGTCGGCGACGTACACCCATCTGGTCATGGTGGCCGGCATCGTTGCCGCCGCCGTCGGCTACGAACTCGTCATCGGCCATCCTGGTGGGCACACCGATCCGGCATGGCTCACCGTGATCATTGGCGGTCCGGCGCTGTTCGTGCTCGGCCGGGCGCGTTTCGAGTACGAGGTGTTCGGCCGGGTGTCCCGGTCCCGGCTGGTCGGCCTCGTCGTACTGGTCGTGCTGGTGCCCCTGGTCATCCGGTTGCCTCCGCTGGCGGTCGGCGCGGCGACCACGGCGGTGCTGGGTGGGATCGCCGCGGCCGACGCGCTGCGGGCCCGGGGTCGGCCGCCGGAGCAGCCCGCGCCGCCGATCTGACGGGGCGGTCAGGCGGCGGTGGGGCGGGAGAGCGTGGCCAGCGCCCGACGGACGTCGGCGAGGGAGACGGTCGCCGTGTCGTCCAGCTCGGCGAGGCCCGCCTCGATCCACTGTCGCATCAGGGTGGTCACCCCGATGCCGCGGGCGTCGGCGGCGGCCCGGACCCGCTCGTACGTCTCCAGCGGGAGGCGCACCGAGCGGCTGACCATCGGCACGTCGGTGTCGGGGGTGGGCAGCTCCGCCGGCTGGCTCTCGTCGATCAGCTCGGCCAGCGCGTCGTCGCCGCCGTGGAAACGCTTGGTCGCCTCGTTCCGGTCCATCGTGACCGCCTCCTCATCGGCGAGATCTCCGTACCGCCTCGTCGTAGCGCTTCGCCTCGACGTCGCTCAGCTCGCGCGCGGACAGGACGTCCCAGTCGTTGTCGGTGCCGTCGGCCTCGGCGAGCAGCACGGCGAGGCGTCGCCCCCGGTGCGACACCGCGTAGACGACCATCACGTCGTCGCCGAGGTGCCGGATGACCCGCCGCGTGCTGTGCAGGGCCTCCCAGACTTCCCCTGGCGTGACGTCGTAGACCCGAAGGTTGGCCGACGCCTCGTCGGTGAAGCTGAACCGGCTGCCCACGGGCGGAGCGTACCACGGACGTAACACGTGGCCAAGATGAGTCGATGTTCGCTGATCAGCGGATTCGGGTGACAGGATGGGTCGTATCCCCTCGAGGAGGTCCGTGGTGAAGCGTCAGGCGTACCAGCCGATTCTGATCACCGACGCCTCGCGCAGCCAGAACGACCAGCTCACCAGCCGGCAGAAGCGCTATGTGCTGATGATGGGCATCCGGGTGGCGTGCCTGGTGGTCGGTGCCGTCCTGGTCGGCGTGAAGGCACCCCTGCTCTGGCTCTGGCTGCCGCTGCTCGGCTTCGGGATGGTGCTCATCCCCTGGCTGGCGGTGCTGCTGGCCAACGACCGCCCCCCGAAGGAAGAGCACCGCCTGGCCAACAAGTTCCACCCACGCCACCGCGACGAAGCCCCTCCCATGTCCCTCACGGCGGAGGACCGACCCCACAAGATCATCGACGCCGAACCCTGATCCCGACAGCTCCCATCAGGGGGTGGGGCGGGCGCCCAGCGTGGCGACGGCGGTGGCGCCGAGGTCGGCCGCGCGGGCGAGCGCCGCGCGGGGGTCCGCACCGGCGAGCCAGGCCGTCAGCAGGCCGGCGGCGAAGGCATCCCCGGCCCCGGGGACGTCCACCACCGCCACCCGGCGGGCCGGCGCCACGCTGACCGTGGCCTCCCGGTCGACCCAGACCGCCCCGGCCGCCCCGCGCTTGACCACCACCCGGCGGGCCGCCGCCGACAGCGCCCGCGCCTGCGCCGCCGGGTCCAGCCCACCGGCCAGCACCGTCGCCTCGTCCGTGTTCACCAGCAGCAGGTCGACGTCCCGTACCCAGGTCAGGAACGCCGCCGCGCCGACCCGCCGCAGCGGCGCCGCGGACGCCGCGTCGACGCTGGTGGTCAGCCCACGCTCGCGGGCGGCGGCCAGCGCCCGCAGTCCGGCGCCGCGCGACGCGGCGTCCAGCAGGGTGTACGCGGACAGGTGCAGATGTCCGGCGTCGGGCGCCGCGGCCAGGGCCCGGTCGACGTGCGCGGCGCTCAGCCGCAGGTTCGCCCCGCGCTGGCTGACCATGGTCCGCTCGCCGTCGGTGGTCAGCACGATGACCGTGCCGGTGGGGTAGCCCTCGTGGCGCTCCACCGCGCAGTCGACGCCGATCCGGGTCAGTTCGGCCACCCGGTCGCGTCCCGCCTCGTCGTCGCCGACCGCGCCGACCAGCGTCACGCCCGCCCCCTGCGCGGCGATCCAGGCGGCCGTGTTGGCCGCCTGCCCGCCGCCGCTGAAGCGGATCTCGGCGGCGGTGTCCGAGCCGGTCGCGAGCGGCCCGGAGAGCGCCGCCACCACGTCGGTGATCACGTCGCCGACGACGAGGACGCGGGACGGGTGGTTCATGCCGTGACGGCGGTACGGGCGACGGCGATCCGGGCGGCGAGGTCTGCGTTGCGCAGGATGATCCGGACGTTGACGGCGAGGCTGGCGCCCTGGGTGGCGGAGTGGAGGTGGGCCAGCAGGAACGGCGTCACGGCCTTGCCGGTCACCCCGTCGCGGGCCAGCAGGGCCAGGCCTTCGGCGAGCGTCCGGTCGTGCAGCTCCGGGTCGAGCTGCTCGTCGACGGGGAGCGGGTTGGCCACGATCAGCCCGCCGTGGTGCACGCCCTGCGCCTCCCGGGCGGCCAGCACGTCGGCCACCTGCTCCGGCGAGTCCACCGACCAGTCCAGGTCGAAGCCGGCGTCGGTGCGGTAGAAGCCGGGGAAGCGGCGGGTGCGGTAGCCGACCACGCCGACGCCCAGGGTCTCCAGCCGCTCCAGCGTCGCGCCCACGTCGAGGATCGACTTGACCCCCGCGCACACCACCGCGATCGGCGTCCGGGCCAGGGTGACCAGGTCGGCCGACTCGTCGAAGGTCTGCGCGGCCTCCCGGTGGACCCCACCGAGGCCGCCGGTGGCGAAGACGCCGATCCCGGCTGCCGCGGCCACCGCGCTGGTCGCGGCGACCGTGGTGGCGCCGTCCGCGCCGGTGGCGGCGGCCACCGCGAGATCGCGTACGGAGAGCTTGGTCACCCCGTCGACGGTGGCGAGCCGGGTCAGCTGCGCGTCGTCCAGCCCGACCACCAGCTCGCCGCCTACCATGCCGATGGTGGCCGGGACCGCCCCGGCGTCCCGGACCGCCTGCTCGATCTGGCGGGCGACCCGGAGGTTGTCCGGCCGGGGGAGGCCGTGCGAGACGATGGTGCTCTCCAGGGCGACGACGGGACGCCCGGCACGTCGGGCGTCGGCCACCTCGGTGCCGTAACGGATGTGAAAGTTGGTCACTTCCGTTACGGTACCGCCGCCGTTCCGGCGGGCTGCGGTGGACCGGCCCCGGATGACCTGTAAAAATGGAAAGGTTGGAGGTGTAGACGTGAGCACACAGATCCTCGAGCGTCCGGAACTCAAGGATGCCGATACCGGTCCCGAGATGTTCCACTACGTCCGCAAGGAGAAGATCGCGGAGAGTGCCGTCATGGGCACCCACGTCGTGGCGCTCTGCGGTGAGACTTTCCCGGTGACCAAGGCGGCCAAGCCCGGCTCGCCGGTCTGCCCGAAGTGCAAGGAGATCTACGACTCGTACAAGCAGTGATCCCGGTCGGTCGTGCCGGGCGCCCACGTAACCTGCGGCGGTGACCACCTCCACCCCTCTGCTCTTCGCCGACCTGACCGGGGTGGCCGTCTTCGCCGCCTCGGGGGCCTCCGCGGCGGTGGCCAAGCGGCTGGACCTGTTCGGCGTGGTCTTCGTCGGTGTCGTCGCCGCGCTCGGCGGCGGCATCTTCCGCGACCTGGTGATCGACGAGGTGCCGCCGCTGGCCTTCGCCGACTGGCGGTACGCGCTCGCCGCGGCGGTCACCGCCGCCGCCGTCTTCCGGCTCCACCCGCAGCTCGCCCGGCTGCGGACCACCGTCCTGGTGCTCGACGCCGCCGGCCTCGGGTTGTTCACCGTCACCGGCACGCTCAAGGCCCTGGACGCCCACGTGCCGGCGGTCGGCGCCTGCATGATCGGCATGATCACCGCGATCGGCGGCGGACTCGGCCGGGACCTGCTCACCGGGGAGATCCCGGTGGTGCTGCGCCGGGAGATCTACGCGGTGGCGGCGCTCGCCGGGTCGATCATGGTGGCCCTGCTGTCGACGTACGGACACGCGACGGCGGCGCCGTTGACCGCGGCGGCCGTCTTCGTCGTCGCGCTGCGCCTGATCTCGCTGCGCCGGCGCTGGTCCGCCCCGGTGCCCGGCATGCGCCCGCCGCGCACCGGCACCCGCGGCCCCCAGGGCTGAGCCGCCGGTCGAGCCCGCCGCGCGGGGGTCGCGGATGTGACCAGCGTGGCGTCGCCTGGGCCGATCCGGCCCCGCTGGTTATGCTGAGTCGGCCTTCGCGGCATCCTCTGCGCGGAGGCGTTTTCATGGGCGGCGGTAACCGTGGCCCTCGGCCCGGGTCCGCCATGGTGCGGTCGGAGAGGAGCCTTCGCGTGGCAGCCCGGACGCCGGTGCTCGAGACGTTCCCACCCCTGCGTGCGTGGCAACGCAAGGCGATGGTGGAGTACCTCCGCCGGCGCACCGACGACTTCACGGCGGTTGCCACGCCCGGGGCGGGTAAGACCACCTTCGCCCTGCGGATCGCCGCCGAGCTGCTCTCCGACGGCACCGTCGAGGCGGTCACCGTGGTCGCCCCCACCGAGCACCTGAAGACCCAGTGGGCCGACTCGGCCGCCCGGGTCGGCATCCAGCTCGACGCCGCGTTCCGCAACGCCGACCTGCACTCCTCCGCCGACTTCCACGGCGCGGTCGTCACCTACGCCCAGGTCGGCATGGCCCCCCAGGTGCACCGACGGCGCACCATGACCCGGCGCACCCTGGTGATCCTCGACGAGATCCACCACGCCGGCGACTCCCGTTCCTGGGGCGACGGGGTCAAGGCCGCCTTCGAGCCCGCGGTACGCCGGCTGATGCTCACCGGTACGCCGTTCCGGTCCGACGACAACCCGATCCCGTTCGTCAGCTACGAGCGGGGCGGGGACGGGCTGCTGCGGTCCCGCGCCGACTCGGTGTACGGCTACTCCGACGCGCTGCGCGAGGGCGTGGTCCGGCCGGTGCTCTTCCTGGCGTACTCCGGGGAGACCCGGTGGCGCACCAACGCCGGCGAGGAGCTGGCGGCCCGGCTGGGTGAGCCGATGACCCAGGACCTGGTCGCGCAGGCCTGGCGTACCGCCCTGGACCCGGCCGGCGACTGGATGCCGCAGGTGCTCCGCGCGGCCGACGCCCGGCTGACCGTGCTGCGCAACGCCGGGATGGCCGACGCGGGTGGCCTGATCATCGCCAGCGACCAGCAGACCGCCCGCTCGTACGCCAAGCTGATCGAGCAGGTCACCGGCGAAAAGGCCGCGGTGGTGCTCTCCGACGACCAGGGCGCGTCCGCGCGGATCGCGACGTTCGGGGCGTCCGAGCAGCGCTGGCTGGTCGCGGTCCGGATGGTCTCCGAGGGCGTCGACATCCCCCGGCTGGCCGTCGGGGTCTACGCCACCAGCGCCAGCACTCCGCTCTACTTCGCCCAGGCGATCGGCCGGTTCGTCCGAGCCCGCCGCCCCGGGGAGACCGCGTCGGTCTTCCTGCCGAGCGTGCCGCACCTGCTCGGGCTGGCCAGCGAGATGGAGGCCGAGCGGGACCACGTGCTCGGCAAGCCGAAGGACAACGAGGGCTTCGACGACGACCTGCTGGAGCGTGCCCAGCGTGACGACCAGGCGAGCGGCGAGCTGGAGAAGCGCTACGCGGCGCTCTCCGCCACCGCCGAGCTGGACCAGGTGATCTTCGACGGCGCTTCCTTCGGCACCGCGGCCCAGGCCGGCACGCCTGAGGAGGAGGAGTACCTCGGCCTCCCCGGGCTGCTCACCGCCGACCAGGTCTCGCTGCTGCTCACCAAGCGGCAGGCCGAGCAGCTGGCCGCCCAGCGCCGCCGGGCGACCACGCGGGCCGCTGAGCCGGCCGCTGAGTCCCGGACGGCGCCGCCGGTACCGATGAGCGCGGCCCAGCGGCGGGTGGCCCTGCGCCGCCAGCTGAACGCCCTGGTGGCCGCCCGCCACCACCGCACCGGCCAGCCGCACGGCAAGATCCATGCCGAGCTGCGTCGGCTCTGCGGCGGCCCGCCCAGCGCGCAGGCGACCATCGAGCAGCTCGAAGAGCGCATCGCCACCGTCCAGACCCTCTGATCCGGGAGGCGGGCACCCACCGGCCCGGCCACGCCGCCGCCTCCTGTGGCCCGTGGGGCGGGTGTGTGCCCCCGGCGAAAAGCCGGCCGGAGGCTCCCCGTGGGGGCCTCCGGCTGGCTATGTCGTTGTTGCGGGGTTGCGGTTTCAGTTCGCCATAAGCTCGGCGCCACGCCAGCTGAACTCGGGGTCCGCCGCGTACCACACGGTGATCTTCACGAGATCCTCCGCGTACTTGTTCGCGTGGTGCCCACAGAACACCAACTCGCTCCCACCCGCAAGAGTGATCCGGAGCTTGCCGGCAGCATTGCAGCGGTCGCACCGTTCATCGGCGGCTGGGGGAGCCACCGTCTCGGGCGGCGGCGTGAGGGTCGGGGTCATCGCCTTCCTCCTCTGGTCGTCACCGATGAACACTCTCTTCTGGTCGTTGCTCACCTATCGTGCAACACCCTTCTCGGGCCCTGCCTTCCCTGTGTGCCCGCGGGGGACCGAGGTCACACACATGGCGTGGAGACAGTGTGCCGTGCACCAAGGGTGCCACGTCAACGATCACAAACAGGCAACCGACCGATCACCATCGAGTGTTGTACGGCTGGTGATCAAAGCGACACGACTAGTTGACGTGTCGCGGTCAGTCCAGGTAGTCGCGCAGCACCTGGGAACGCGACGGGTGCCGCAACTTGGACATGGTCTTGGATTCGATCTGCCGGATGCGCTCCCGGGTCACGCCGTACACCTGGCCGATCTCGTCCAGGGTGCGCGGCTGGCCGTCGGTGAGGCCGAAGCGCAGGCGTACCACGCCCGCCTCACGCTCGGAGAGCGTCTGCAGCACCTGCTGGAGCTGGTCCTGCAGCAGCGAGAACGAGACCGCGTCGACCGCGACAACGGCCTCCGAGTCCTCGATGAAGTCGCCGAGCTGGCTGTCGCCCTCGTCACCGATGGTCTGGTCGAGCGAGATGGGCTCCCGGGCGTACTGCTGGATCTCCAGCACCTTCTCCGGTGTGATGTCCATCTCCTTGGCCAGTTCCTCCGGGGTGGGCTCGCGGCCCAGGTCCTGGAGGAGCTCGCGCTGGATCCGACCGAGCTTGTTGATCACCTCGACCATGTGCACCGGGATGCGGATGGTGCGGGCCTGGTCGGCCATGGCGCGGGTGATGGCCTGGCGGATCCACCAGGTGGCGTAGGTGGAGAACTTGTAGCCCTTGGTGTAGTCGAACTTCTCGACGGCGCGGATCAGGCCGAGGTTGCCCTCCTGGATGAGGTCCAGGAACGCCATGCCGCGACCCGTGTAGCGCTTGGCCAGCGAAACGACCAGCCGGAGGTTGGCCTCCAGGAGGTGGTTCTTGGCGCGCTCGCCGTCGCGGGAGATCCAACCCAGGTCCCGCTGCATGTCGCGGGTGAGCTTCTCCTCGCCCTCCTCGGCCGCGCGCAGCCGCTCGGCGGCGTAGAGCCCAGCCTCGATCCGCTTGGCGAGCTCCACCTCCTGCTCCGCGTTGAGCAGCGGCACCTTGCCGATCTGCTTGAGGTACGCCCGGACGGAGTCGGCGGAGGCGGTGAGCTCGGCGTCCCGGCGCGCCTGCTTGAGCGCCTCGGACTCCTCGTCGTCCCACTCGAAGTCGTTGTCGGTGGCGGAGGCGGCGGCGTCGGTCTCGGCAGCCTTGGTCAGCTCGGCCGGCTCCTCGACCACCACGCCCTCGATCGCGGCGGCGAGCTCCTCCGGGTCGATCTCACCCTCGGCGCCGTCCTTGGCCGGCTTTCCCGCGGCGGTCTTGGCGGCCACGGTCGCCTTGGTGGCCCGGGTCGCCTTGGTGGCCTTGGCCGGCGCGGCGGCCTTGGCGGCCACCTCGGCGGTGGTGCCGGCGGCCTTGCGCGCCGTCGCCTTCCGCGGGGCGGGGGCCGGGGCCTCGCCGGCGGCGGGCGCCTGCTTCGGGGCGGGCGCGGCGGCCTTCTTGGTGGTCTTGGCGGTGGTGGCCCGGGACGCCGGCGTGGCCGAGCGGGCGGCGGCCACCCGACGGCGGGTGCTGGCGGAGCCGTCCACGACCACCGTCACGCCAGCCTCGGAAAGCGCGCGCAGGATCTTCTTTGCCTGGGCCGGGGTCACCTCAGCGGACTCGACAGTGCGCGCGAGCTGAGCCGACGTGAGCTGACCGCCGGCGCTCTGCGCGTGGGCGATCAGGGTGTCGGTGAGCGAGCGAACGTCGGCGCCGTTCTGGCGGGGTTCTGTCACGAATGACCTTCCGGAGGCGAAGAGCGGGCACGGCCGGGTCGTCCGGCGCAGCACGGAACGCCGTGCCGGGCGATGTCGTTGAGGGACCCCCGTGTCCCGGACCGGCCGGTGACTGGCGGTCCGTGGCGCGTGGGCAGGGTGAATTGTAACGCCGTCTGCCGGGATCATTCCGCGCCGCACGGCGTATCGGTGACAACGGGCCGCCGATTGGGCGCAGATGTGGACTTTGTAAGGATGATACCCACGCGCGATCCGGGAATCCCCGGTCGTGCCGGAAGGGGACGAACCATGATCCGCTCGGCGCCGCCGACGCAGGAACTGCTGGAGATCGCGATCGACGTCGCCCGGGACGCGGCGGCCACCGCCCACCGGATGCGGGCCGAGGGGGTTTCGGTCGCCGCGACCAAGAGCACGGTCACCGACGTGGTCACCGCTGCCGACCGGGCGGTGGAGCGGCAGGTGCTCGACGCCCTGCGCAAGCTCCGCCCGGACGACGCGGTGCTCGGCGAGGAGTACGGCGCGGGGGAGACCGGGCCGGTCGGCCCGGGCGGGGTGCGCTGGATCGTCGACCCGATCGACGGCACCGTGAACTACCTGTACGGGCTGCCGTACTGCGCGGTCTCCCTCGCCGCCGAGGTGGACGGGGAGGTGGTCGCCGGCGTGGTCCGCAACGTGGCCACCGGCGAGGAGTGGACCGCCACCGCGGGTGGCGGCGCCTGGCGGGACGGTGAGCGGCTGCGCTGCTCCACCGAGACCGACCTGGGTCAGGCGCTGGTCGCCACCGGGTTCGGCTACGACCCCCGCCGGCGGGCGCACCAGGCCCGGGTGGTCGCCGAGCTGATCCCGCACGTCCGGGACATCCGCCGGATGGGGGCCGCGGCGCTGGACCTCTGCCTGGCCGCCGAGGGCCGCGTCGACGCCTACTTCGAGAAGGGGCTGGCCGCCTGGGACCAGGCGGCGGGCGGGCTGGTCGCCGCCGAGGCGGGGCTGCGGGTGGCCGGGCTGGAGGGCCGGCCCGCCGGGCCGGACCTGGTCATCGCCGCGCCGCCGGCGCTGTTCGCGCCGCTGCACACCCGGCTGGCCGCCCTGGATGCGTCCGGCGGCCCCTGACCCGCCCGATCGACGTGACGGGCTTCGCCTCGGATGGTCGGCCGCCGCCGTGCGGTCGCCGGGTGCCCGGCACGCGCCTCGGGCGGCGGCGGGCCGTCCGGCGGTCGTCCTCGCGTCCGGGCCGGCCACACCCCAGGTCCGGGACGTGGGGGTGGCCGGTCCGTACGGCCCCGCCAGGTCCGAGACCTGGAGTCGATCAAGGGCCCCGGCGGGGCGGGGTTACTTGTCGACCGGCTTGGGGCAGGAGCCGGCGGGCACCTGCGGCGAGCCGAGGTCGCCGAGGGACTGGTTGACCTCGGTCGTGGTGGCCAGCTGCTGGAAGCCGTTGCCCAGCACCACGTCGACCGTGTCGTCCTTGCGCTGGGCGTCGTACATCCGGTCGGCGTTGTTCAGGAAGTAGGCCCGCAGCAGGTGCGCGGAGCCGACGCCCTTCGGTCCGAAGCGGAGCACGGCAACGCCGTCGAAGCCCTTCGGCGCGTCGCCGACCTTCTTCACCTGGAACTTGCGGTTGCGGAAGTCGTCCGCGACGTCGCCGGCCCGGCCAATCTGGTCGGTGGCGTTCAGCACGTTGATCTTGACGTCCTTCGGCTCGCGCAGGGTGACGTCGGCCAGCGGCCAGCCGTCGGGGCAGCCCGCCGCGGTGCCCACCTTGCCCTGGGTGTCGCGTACCAGGGCGACGACGACGAAGACCAGGGCGACGACCGCCAGCAGTCCGACGACAACGAGTGCTCGCACTCGCGCAAAACTCATCTGGGCGCTCCCCGGACGTGTTGGATGGCGGCGGCCGCTGGCGGTCTGGCCGCCCCGCCGGCCGTCGAGTACGCCGCTGAGGTTAACGGTTGTCCGGCCGTCGCGTGGAAACAGTCCGACATGCCGGCGCGCCACCCGGGAACCGGGTACTACTACCCCTATCTTCGTGTCGCCTGAGTCACATTGGGAACAACTTCGGGTGCAGGGGCGTACATGTTTGCCGCGAGGGCGGTATACATGCCTCGCCCAAAGGGGGGGTAAGGTTCCGCGCTCGCTGGGGAGTTTCTCGGGCGGACTTGGCCCACCGGTCGTTGGGGTCGGGTGACCGACACAAATGGTGGCCGGCCAATGGAACCGAAACAGCGTCGTCCGGCGTTAGAACCGGAAGCGATCATATCGATATGGGAGAGTGAAACCGATGGCCACCGACTACGACGCCCCGCGTCGCGACGAGGTCGACCTCGGCGAGGACAGCCTCGAGGAGCTCAAGGCCCGGCGGGTCGACTCACAGTCGGCTGCCGTGGACGTCGACGAGGCCGAGGTGGCCGAGAGCTTCGAGCTGCCCGGCGCCGATCTGGCCGACGAGGAGCTCACCGTCAAGGTGCTACCGATGCAGCAGGACGAGTTCCGGTGCGCCCGCTGCTTCCTGGTCCACCACCGCAGCCAGCTGGCGGTCGAGCGCAACGGCGAGCTGATCTGCCGCGAGTGCGTCTGAACCGGACGCGTGTCACCGGCGGCGGCCTCCTTGACGGGGCCGCCGCTGTTCGAGCCGCCGTGCGCCGACGGCCGGAAGCTGCTTGACTTCTGTCGGGCGGTTTCCACAGCCGGCCGGGACGCGGGAGGTCGGACGGGTGAGTGAGCGCAGTGAACGGGCCAGCGGGCCCGACGCACACGGCATGGAGGTGCGTGCCGGTGGGGACATCGACCGGCCGGCCGCCGGGGGCGACGACGCCGACCAGCTCGGCGCGACCGTGGCGGCGCTCACCGCGGACGACCTCGCGCCCGCCCGGCGGCGGCAACTGCTCACCCGCCTGGTCGGCCAGGCGCGCGCCCGGGGGCTCGCCGACCTGTTCAAGCCGAAGGCCGCCGTCCGCTGGATGGCGGACACCGTCGCCGACGTAGCCCCGCACGTGCCGATCCGTGACCTTGCCACCCTGCGCCGGCACTTCCCCGGCCTGGACGACGAGGAACTGGCCGAGCGGTTGGTCCGCAACGCCGCCCGGGCCACCGCCGGGGTGGGCGCGGCCGGCGGCGGAATCGCCGCCGTCGAGTGGGTAGCCACCCCGACGCTGCTCTCCGCGCCCGTGCTGCTCGCCGCCGAGACGGTCACCGTGGTGGCGATCGAGCTGAAGCTGATCGGGGAGCTGCACGAGGTCCACGGCGTGCCGCTGCCCACCGCCGGCACCCAGCGCGCCGTCGCGCTGGTGCAGGCCTGGGCCAGTCAGCGTGGGGTCAATCCGATGATGCCGGGGGTCGGGGTGAGCGCCGTGCTCGGCACCGCCGCCCGCAAGGAACTGCGGGACATGCTGCTCAAGCGGTTCGGTCGCAACCTCACCACACTCGGGCCGTTCCTCACCGGCGCCGCGGTCGCGAGCTACCTCAACCGCCGGGCCACCCGGAGCCTGGCCGACCAGCTCCGCAGGGACCTGCGGAAGAAGGGGCGGGAGCTGCCCGGGTCACGGCCCGCGCTGCCCTGAGCCCGGGGCGACGGGCTCAGGCGGCGTCGCGGGCGGCCATGATCGCCGCGGCCAGCTCGACCGGGCGCCGCGAGCTGACCACCCAGAACGGGGTCGGGTCGGCCGGATCGTCCAGCACCACCTGGACCGCGCCACCGACCCAGGGTCGCTGCACCACGAACGCGAGCGGATCGGACCCCGTGCCGAGCACCTCGCGGCGGCCGGCGGCGTTCAGCGGGACGGCGTCGGCGACGAACGGCACCGGCAGGTGGGCGTCGTCCACCCACAGCTCGCCGTCGCCGACGGCGACCCGGATCCGGCCCAGCCACCACAGGGCGGCCACCGTCGCCGGCAGCAGCAGCACGAAGGGCAGCCAGGAGCGCAGCCCGGCGGCGCCCATCCAGAGCTCGGCGGCGAGCAGCCCGGCCAGGCCGAGCCCGGCCAGCCAGTACCACCAGGGCAGGCCGAGCCGCTCGGCGTACGCCGGGGACACCGCCGCCGACGGGGCCGGGGCGGGCGACGAGGATGGCGACAGGCTCACAGTCCGAGGGTACGGCGCACGAGCGGCCCGCCAACCGGCAGGATGGCAGGGTCACCTTGGACCGGACGGAAGAGGAAGACCGTGACAGACGTCGTACCCGTGCCCGTACGGCGGCTCGACCCCGAGCTGCCGCTGCCCGCGTACGCCCATCCCGGCGACGCCGGCGCGGACCTGGTGGCCGCCGCGGACGTCGAGCTGCCACCCGGGGGGCGGGCCCTCGTCCCCACCGGGGTGGCGCTCGCGCTGCCGGAGGGGTACGTCGGGCTGGTCCATCCCCGGTCGGGCCTGGCGGCCAGGCTCGGCGTGACGGTGCTGAACGCGCCCGGTACGGTCGACGCCGGCTACCGGGGTGAGATCCTGGTCAACCTGATCAATCATGATCGGGACGTGCCGGCGAAGATCAGCCGTGGCGACCGGATCGCGCAGCTCGTCGTCCAGCGAGTGGCGCGGGCCGATTTCCAGCCGGTGGCGGAGCTGCCCGCGTCCCGGCGCGGAACCGGTGGGCACGGGTCGACCGGCGGGCACGCGGGGATGGTCCCGGCGCCGACCGGTGCCGCCGGACGGCGGGAATCGCCAGACCGGGCGGACGGGCGTACGGAAGAGGTGGCAGGGTGAGTGCGAACAGCGGAGGGTGGGCGCAGTGATCTTCTCCCGAAAGCGGGCCGGTGACGCGCGGCACGCGCGTGACGAGCGGACCACCGAGGTCCTCGGCGACGCCGAGGAGTCGACCCCGGCGGCGCCGTCCCGGGGCCCGTACGACGCCTCCGAGGCGCCCGACATGCCCCGGCTGGACCTGGGCAGCCTGCAGATCCCGGCGGTGCCCGAGGTCGAGGTCCGGGTGCAGGCCGACCCGCAGGGCGTCATCCAGCAGGTCGTGCTCGTGCACGGGGAGAACGCCCTGCAACTCGGCGTCTTCGCGGCGCCCCGCTCCGAGGGCATCTGGGACGAGGTGCGCGAGGAGATCCGGCAGTCGCTGTTCAACGACGGCACCGCCGCCCGCGAGGTCGAGGGGGAGTACGGCACCGAGCTGCACGCCCGGGTCCGCACCCCGGACGGCCTGACCGACCTGCGCTTCGTCGGCATCGACGGGCCGCGCTGGATGGTCCGCGGCGTCTTCCAGGGCGCGGCCGCCACCGACCCGACCGCGGCCGGCCCGCTGGCGATCTGCCTCGACGGCCTGATGGTCGACCGGGGGCACGAGGCGAAGCCGGTCCGCGAGCCGCTGCCGCTGCGGTTGCCCCGCGAGATGGCCGAGCAGGCCACCCAGGAGAACCCCGCACCCGGCCAGCGCGAGGCCTGAGACACCCACGCCGGGCCCGGTCCCGTCGGCTTCCGCCGGCGGCGCCGGGCCCCTCGTGTGCCGGGCGCCTCCGCCGTACGCCGGGGCAGCGGACGCCGGGTCCGCCGGGCCGCCGGATCGGCGTACGCTGGCGGGACGGTTCCGGCATTCCGGAGCCGGGCCAGCGCCGGCGCGACCGGCCAGCGTGGAGAGGGTGACGCGGAGGTCATGACGACCGACGAGGGCCGGGTGTCGCTGCGGCGCATCCTGCAACGGCTCACCGCCAGCGAGGCCGAGATCGAGGCGCAGGAGCTGCGCCGGGAGAGCGCCCAGTCCGGCGGCATGCCGGCCCTGCAGTGCATGCGGGGTCAGGTGGTCTCGGTCGCCGGGCGGCTTCGCACGGTGGTCTACACGCCCCGGACGAACCTGCCGACGCTGGAGGCGGACCTCTACGACGGCAGCGACGTGGTCACCCTGGTCTGGCTGGGTCGCCGGCACATTTCCGGCATCGAGCCGGGCCGGCACCTCACCGCCCGCGGCCGGGTGGCCGTACGGGACGACCGCAAGGTGATCTACAACCCGTACTACGAGCTGGAGTCGCCGAAGTGACGACGGGACAGCACCGGACCACCGAGCCGGAGATCGGGCCGCCGGACGACGAACGGCTGCCCAGCCTCGCCGAGCAGATGGCCGACCAGCTCGGCGGCTGGCGCGGCCTGGTCGAGTCGAGCATCCCCGTGGTGGTCTTCGTGATCGCCAACGTGGTGGGCGAGCCCCGCCCGGCGGTGCTCGCCTCGGTGGCGGTGGCGCTGCTCATCGCCGGCCTGCGGCTGGCCCAACGCCGGCCGGTCCGGCACGCCGTCAACGGGCTCTTCGGCATCGCGGTCGGCGCGGCCATCGCCTGGCGTACCGGCGACGAGCGGGACTTCTACCTCCCCGGCATCCTCTACGGCATCGGCTACGGCCTGGCCCTGCTGGTCTCGGCGGTGGTCCGGCAGCCCCTGGTGGGCTGGATCTGGTCGGTGCTGGTCGCCAAGGGGCGCGCCGAGTGGCGGGACGACCCCCGGCTGGTGCGCACCTTCACCCAGCTCACCGTGCTGTGGGGGGTGGTCTGGCTGGCCAAGGTGGGCGTGCAGGCCGGGCTCTACCTGGCCCACCAGGACACCGCGCTGGGCGTGGCCCGGCTGGCGCTGGGTTACCCGCCGTACGCGCTGCTGCTGCTCATCACGGTCTGGACGGTGCGCCGGGTGACCCGGGAGGACGCGCCGGAGCCGCTGTCCGGCGCCTGAGCCCGCCAGACCGCCCCGGGCGGCCGGCGGTGACCCGGGGTCGGGCCTCAGCCCTTGCCGCGGGTGCGCTCGACGCTGTCCGGGCCGAGGATCACCGCGCGGACCTCGTCCTCCACCTGGGCGGTGCACACGAAGATCAGCTCGTCGCCGGCCTCGATCGGGTCGTCCGGGCTCGGCACCAGCACCCGCTTGCCGCGCAGGATCGCCACCAGGGCGGCGTCCCGGGGCAGCGGCACCGCGTGGATCGGCTGGCCGACGTACGGCGCGGTGGGCGGCAGGGTGATCTCGACCAGGTTCGCCTCGCCCTGCCGGAAGGTCATCAGCCGGACCAGGTCGCCGACGGTGACCGCCTCCTCGACCAGGGCGGCCATCACCCGCGGCTTGCTCACCGCGACGTCGACGCCCCACTGCTCGGTGAAGAGCCACTCGTTCTCGGCGCGGTTGACCCGGGCGACCACCCGGGGCACCGCGAACTCGGTCTTGGCCAGCAGCGAGACGACCAGGTTGACCTTGTCGTCGCCGGTGGCGGCGACCACCACGTCGCAGCCGGCGACGTTGGCCTCCTCCAGGCTGGCCAGCTCGCAGGCGTCGGCGAGCACCCAGTCGGCGGCCGGCACCCGGTCCGGGCGGAGCATCTTGGGCTGCCGCTCGATGAGCATCACCTGGTGGCCGTTGTCGATCAGCTCCTGGGCGATCGACCGGCCGACGTTGCCGGCGCCGGCGATGGCGATGCGCATGCTCAGTGCCCTCCTTCCGGCGGCGTCGCCGCCACCGACGTGACCGCCGCCATGATGTCGTCGGTCACCAGCATGAAGACCTGGTCGCCCTCCTGCACCACGGTGGAGGCGGTGGGCAGCATGCCGATCCCGAAGCGGATCAGGTACGCCACCCGGGCCCCGGCGGACTCCTCCAGCTGCCGCAGCGGCCGGCCGATCCAGTCCTTGTGCACCGGCACCTCGACGACCGACACGGTGCTGGTCGGGTCCCGGAAGATCTCGACGTAGCCCTCCGGCACCAGGTGCCGCAGCATCCGGTCGGCGGTCCACCGGACGGTGGCCACGGTGGGGATGCCGAGCCGCTCGTAGACCTGGGCCCGACGCTGGTCGTAGATGCGGGCGGCGACCCGGGAGACGCCGAAGGTCTCCCGCGCCAGCCGGGCCGAGATGATGTTGGAGTTGTCGCCGCTGGAGACGGCCGCGAAGGCGTCCGCCCGCTCGATGCCGGCCTGGCGCAGCACCTCGCCGTCGAAGCCGGCCCCGGTGACGGTGATGCCGGCGAAGTCGGGGCCGAGGCGGCGGAACGCGTCCGCGTCCTGGTCGATCACCGCCACCGAGTGCCCCCGGGACTCCAGGCTGTGGGCGAGGGTCGACCCGACCCGGCCGCAACCCATGATCACGACATGCACGGTGTCTGCTCCTCCCACGGTGCCGCCCGCTGGGCCCGTCGTCTGCGAGCCTGCCACGTCCCCGCCCCGGGCGGGGGACCGACCGTACCGCGTGGGTGCGCGGGAGGTTGATCAGGCACCCCCGACGCCCAGCGGCGGTTGGTCGTACCCTTAGCGCTTGTGGCCAGTCCCACCTCGCTGCTGAAGCGACTCCTCGTCGGTCGACCGTTCCGGTCCGACCGGCTCCAGCACACCCTCCTACCCAAGCGCATCGCGCTGCCGGTCTTCGCCTCCGACGCCCTCTCCAGCGTCGCGTACGCGCCTGACGAGATCCTGCTGACGCTCTCCATCGCCGGCGCGTCGGCGTTCCTGTACTCGCCGTGGATCGCGCTCGCGGTCGTCGTGGTGATGCTCACCGTGGTGGCGAGCTACCGGCAGAACGTGCACGCCTACCCGTCCGGCGGCGGCGACTACGAGGTGGCGACGGTCAACCTCGGGCCACGGGCCGGCCTGGCGGTCGGCAGCGCCCTGCTGGTCGACTACGTGCTCACCGTCGCGGTGTCGGTCTCCTCGGGCGTGGCCAACCTCGGTTCGGTGGTGCCCTTCGTGGCCACCCACAAGGTGCTGATCGCGGTGACCGCGGTGGTGCTGCTGACCTCGATCAACCTGCGCGGCCTGCGCGAGTCGGGCACGGCGTTCGCCATCCCGACGTACGGCTTCGTGATCGTGATCGGCGGGATGATCCTCACCGGGCTGGTCCGGGTCTTCGTGCTCGGCGACGAGCTGGTCGCCCCCAGCGCCGGGCTGGAGATCCGGCCCGAGCACAGCGTGGCCGGTTTCGCGCTGGTCTTCCTGCTGCTACGAACCTTCTCCTCCGGCTGCGCGGCGCTCACCGGCGTGGAGGCCATCTCCAACGGGGTGCCGGCGTTCAAGGCGCCGAAGAGCCGCAACGCGGCGACCACCCTGCTGCTGCTCGGCACCATCGCGGTGACCATGCTGGTCGGCATCATCTGGCTGGCCCGGCTGACCGGCCTCCAGTTCGTCGAGGACCCGTCGCAGATCATCTCCGGCCCGGACGGGTACGTGCAGAAGACCGTCACCGCCCAGCTCGGTGAGACGGTGTTCGGCAACGGCTCGGTGCTGCTCTACGTGGTCGCCGGGATGACCGCGCTGATCCTCTTCCTGGCCGCCAACACCGCCTTCAACGGCTTCCCGGTGCTCGGCTCGATCCTCGCCCAGGACCGCTACCTGCCTCGGCAGCTGCACACCCGCGGCGACCGGCTGGCCTTCTCCAACGGCATCGTCTTCCTCGCCGTCTTCGCGATCGTGCTCATCGTCGGCTTCCAGGCCGAGGTGACCCGGCTGATCCAGCTCTACATCGTCGGGGTGTTCGTCTCGTTCACCCTGTCCCAGGCCGGCATGATCCGGCACTGGAACCGGCACCTGCGGACCGAGCGGGACCCGCAGGCGCGCCGCCGCATGATCCGCTCCCGGGCCATCAACAGCTTCGGCATGGTCCTGACCGGCACCGTGCTGGTGATCGTGCTGATCACCAAGTTCCTGCTCGGCGCCTGGATCGCGATCGCCGCGATGGCGGTGATCTACCTGCTGATGCTGGCCATCCGCCGGCACTACGACCGGATCGCCGTCGAGCTGGAGCCCACCGAGGCGCGGGGCGTGCTGCCCGCCCGCAACCACGCGATCGTGCTGGTCAGCAAGCTGCACCAGCCGACCCTGCGGGCCGTCGCGTACGCCCGGGCGACCCGGCCGGACACGATCACCGCGGTCACCGTGAACGTCGACGAGAAGGACACCCGGCAGCTCCAGGAGGAGTGGGAGCGGCGCGAGCTGCCCGTTCCGTTGACCGTGGTCGACTCGCCGTACCGGGAGATCACCCGGCCGATCCTGAACTTCGTCGCCTCGACCCGCCGGGCGTCGCCCCGCGACGTGGTCACCGTCTTCATCCCCGAGTACGTCGTCGGCCGCTGGTGGGAGAACCTGTTGCACAATCAGAGCGCGTTGCGGCTCAAGGGCCGGCTGCTCTTCGAGCCGGGCGTGATGGTGACCAGCGTGCCGTGGCAGCTCGCCTCGACCGCCAGTAAGAACCTGGACCGGTTGGACGCCACGCTCAGCCGAGGGCCGGCGCGCGGGCCGCGGGTCGCCCCGCGCAGCACCCTGTCGCCGACCGCCCCGCCGGTGGTCTCCGCGCCGGCCGGTGAGAGCGGCCCGGCCGGGGACCGCCCGTGACCGCCGACGGTGTGGTCGGGCAGCGGCGGGCGCTGGAGGAGGCCGAGCGGGTCGAGCTGACCGTGGACGCGGTCGCCCCGGGCGGGCACTGCGTGGCCCGGCTCGACGGCCAGGTGATCTTCGTGCGGCACGCGCTCCCCGGCGAGCGGGTGGTGGCCGAGGTGACCGAGCTGCACCGGGGCTTCGCCCGGGCCGACGCGGTGGAGATCCTCGAGGCCTCGCCGGACCGGGTCGAGCCGCCCTGCCCGTACGCGAGGCCGGGCCGCTGCGGCGGCTGCGACCTCCAGCACGTGTCGCCCGGTGCGCAACTGGACTGGAAGACCGCCGTGGTGCGCGAGCAGCTCACCCGGCTGGGCGGGCTCACCGACGCCGAGGTCGACGGGCTCGGCGTCCGCGTCGAGGCGTTGCCCGGTGGGCCGCTGGGCTGGCGCTCCCGGGTCCGGTACGCGGTCGACGCCGCCGGCCGGGCCGGGCTGCTCAAGCACCGCTCGCACGAGGTGGTGCCGATCGAGCGCTGCCTGATCGCCCACCCGGCGATCCAGGAGCTGCCGGTGCTCGCCCCCAGCGGGGCGCGCTGGCCGGACGCGGACGCGGTCGAGACGGTCGCCTCCACCGGCGGGGACGTCAGCGTGGTGGCGGTGGCCGAGGGGGTGCCGACGCCGGTCAGCGGACCGGCAGTGGTGCGGGAGGTGGCCGCCGGGCGGGACTGGTCCGTGCCGGCGTCCGGCTTCTGGCAGGTCCACCCGGCCGCCGCGGACACCCTGGTCGGGGCGGTGCTGGAGCTGCTCGACCCGCGGCCCGGCGAGTCGGCCTGGGACCTGTACGGCGGCGCCGGGCTGTTCGCCGCGGCCCTCGCCGGCCGGGTCGGCGACGCCCGGGTCACCCTGGTCGAGTCCTCCGCGGAGGGGGTGGCCGCCGCCCGGGCGAACCTGGCCGACCTGACCCGGGTGGAGGTGGTGGCGGCCCGGGTGGAGACCGCGCTGGCCCGCCGCCGGGTCACCGGCCCGGTCGACGTGGTCGTGCTCGACCCGCCACGTTCCGGCGCGGGCGCCCAGGTGGTGCGCGACGTCGTGGCCGGCCGCCCGCGCGCGGTGGCGTACGTCGCCTGCGACCCGGCCGCCTTCGCCCGGGACGTGGGTACCTTCACCGGCCTGGGCTGGCGGCTGGCCGCGCTGCGCGGCTTCGACCTGTTCCCGATGACCCAGCACGTCGAGCTGGTGGGCCTGCTCCTGCCGCCCGACTAGCCTGGCGCGATGAAGATCGTCGGGCTGATGTCGGGGACCTCGTACGACGGGGTGGACGTGGCCGCGGCCGAGTTCACCCGCGCCGGGGAGACGCTGCGGCTGCGGCCGCTCGGCACGGCCAGCCTGGACTACGACGACGGGCTGCGGGCCGAGATCGGCGCGCTGCTGCCACCGGGCGGCACCACGATCGAGGCGGTCTGCCGGCTGGACAACCGGCTCGGCGAGGTCTTCGCCGACGCGGCGGCGACCGGCGTGGAGCTGGCCGGTGGCGCGGCCGACGTGGTGGTCTCGCCGGGGCAGACGGTCTTCCACTGGGTCGAGGCGGGCCGGGCCCGGGGCACCCTGCAGCTCGGCGCGCCGGCCCGGGTGGCCGCGCGGGTCGGCGTACCGGTGCTCAGCGACCTGCGGTCGGCGGACGTCGCGGCCGGCGGGCAGGGCGCGCCGCTGGTGCCGGCCTTCGACGCGCTGCTGCTCGACCCGGCCGCCGGGCCGCGGGCCGCGCTCAACCTCGGCGGCATCGCCAACCTCACCGTGGTCGCGCCCGGCGCGCCCGTCCTCGGGTACGACGTGGGCCCGGCGAACGCGCTGCTCGACGCGGCCGCCCGCCGCCTCCTCGGCCGCCCCTGCGATCTGGACGGGGCCCGCGCGGCGGCGGGCCGGGTGCACCCCGGGCTGCTGGAGCTGCTGCTCGCCGAGCCCTACTACGCCGCGGCCCCGCCCAAGTCGACCGGCAAGGAGCTGTTCCACGCCGGCTACCTGGACGACCGGCTGGCCGCGCTGGGCGAGCCGGTGGCTGCCGACGACGTGCTGGCCACGCTGACCGAGCTGACCGCCCGGACGGTGGCCGCCGAGTGCGACCGGCACCGGGTCACCGAGGTGGTCGCCGCCGGCGGGGGAGTGCGAAATCCCACACTCCGGGGCCGGCTCGCCGCGCTCGGGGCCGGCCGCTGGCGGCTGCGCACGACCGACGAGCTGGGCGTGCCGGCGCAGGCCAAGGAGGCGTACGCGTTCGCCCTGCTCGGCTGGCTGTCCTGGCACGGCCTGCCGGGGGCGATCCCGTCGGTGACCGGGGCCCGGCGGGCCGCCGTGCTCGGCTCGTGGACCCCGGCCGGGCCGGCGTACGCCGCCGCCGCGTCGGCCCCGCCGCGCCGGTTGGTGATCACCCCGTGACCGCAACGGCCGCCCGAGCCGGATATATCCGCTCCCACCTGCGAGGATCTCGGGCCGAGCTGCGGGTTGGCGGGTGGCCGATAGACTCTTCCGTCATGAGTGTTGAAGAGGGCACGGCCGACCACGGTCGGCTGCTGGGCGCCGTCCGCGGCCCGCAGGACGTCAAGCGGATGACCGCCGAGCAGCTGGACATCCTCGCCGCCGAGATCCGTGACTTCCTGATCGCGAAGGTCTCCCGCACCGGCGGGCACGTCGGGCCCAACCTGGGTGTGGTGGAGCTGACCCTGGCCATGCACCGGGTCTTCGACTCTCCCCGGGACCGGCTCCTGTTCGACACCGGCCACCAGGCCTACGTGCACAAGATCCTCACCGGGCGGCAGGCCGGCTTCGACAAGCTGCGCCAGCGCGGTGGGCTCTCCGGCTACCCGAGCCGGGCCGAGAGCGAGCACGACCTGATCGAGAACTCGCACGCCTCCACCGCCCTGTCCTACGCCGACGGCCTCGCCAAGGCGTACGCCCTGCGCGGCGAGCAGCGCAGCGTGGTCGCCCTGGTCGGCGACGGCGCGCTCACCGGCGGCATGTGCTGGGAGGCGTTGAACAACATCGCCACCGCCGGCAACCCGCTGGTGATCGTGGTCAACGACAACGGCCGGTCGTACTCGCCGACCATCGGCGGCCTCGCCGACCACCTCTCCTCGCTGCGACTCAGCCCCGGCTACGAGAAGGTGCTGGACAGCGTCAAGGACGCCCTCGGCTCGACCCCGCTGGTCGGCAAGCCGATGTACGAGGTGCTGCACGCGGTCAAGAAGGGCATCAAGGACGCGGTCGCCCCGCAGGCGATGTTCGAGGACCTCGGCATCAAGTACGTCGGCCCGGTGGACGGGCACGACGTGGCGGCGGTCGAGTCGGCGCTGCGCGCCGCGAAGAACTTCGGCGGCCCGGTGATAGTGCACGCGGTCACCCGCAAGGGCTACGGCTACCGCCCGGCCGAGGAGGACGAGGCGGACCGCCTGCACGGCCCGGGCAGCGCGTTCGACATCGAGACCGGCAAGCTGGTCGCCGCCCCGTCGGTGAAGTGGACCCACGTCTTCGCCGAGGAGTTGGTGGCGATCGCCGACGAGCGCCCGGACGTGGTCGGCATCACCGCCGCCATGGCCGAGCCCACCGGCATCGCCACGCTCGCCCGCAAGCACCCGCACCGGGTGTACGACGTGGGCATCGCCGAGCAGCACGCCGCCACCTCCGCGGCCGGCCTCGCGATGGGCGGCCTGCACCCGGTGGTGGCGGTCTACGCCACCTTCCTCAACCGGGCCTTCGACCAGGTCCTGCTGGACGTGGCGATGCACAAGCTGCCGGTGACCTTCGTGCTGGACCGGGCCGGCATCACCGGCCCGGACGGGCCGAGCCACTACGGCATCTGGGACATGTCCGTCTTCGGCGTGGTGCCCGGCCTGCGGATCGCCGCCCCCCGGGACGCCGGCAGCCTCCGCGAGGAGCTGCGCGAGGCGATCGCCGTGGACGATGGTCCGACCATTGTCCGCTTCCCGACCGGCACGGTCGCCGCGGACCTGCCGGCCGTGCGCCGGGTCGGCACCGTCGACGTGCTCGCCGAGTCGGCCCGTACCGACGTGCTGCTCGTCGCCGTCGGCTCCTTCGCCCAGCTGGGCATGGAGGTGGCCGCCCGGGTCGCCGAGCAGGGCTACGGGGTCACCGTGGTCGACCCGCGCTGGGTCCGCCCGGTCCCGGCCGAGCTGGTCGAGCTGGCCGCCGGCCACCGGCTCGTGGTCACCGTCGAGGACGGCGTCCGGGTCGGCGGCGTCGGCGACGCCCTCGCCCAGGCGATGCGGGACGTCGACGTCCGGGTGCCGCTGCGCGACCTGGGCGTACCGGCCGACTGGCACCCGCACGGCACCCGCGCGCAGATCCTCGCGGACCTCGGCCTGACCGCCCAGGACGTGGCCCGGGACGTCACCGGCTGGATCTCCGGGCTCGACGCCGAGCCCGTCGAGCCCGTCGAGCGCGACGAGGCCGGCGCCAAGAACTGACGCACCGCGAGGAACGGGCGGCCCGAGAACTCCGGGCCGCCCGTTCGTCGCGTTCAGCACCGCAACCGGCGGCGTCAGCGACCGCCGACGGACCGGTACCAGGTCTTCTCGGTGCCGGCCAGGCTGAACGTCTGCTTCCTCGCCGGCTGCGGCACCACCACCAGGCCCGGCCGGTCCACCAGGCGCGACGTGCCCGGCGGCGCCGCGAACGAGGCGTCCCGGTTGGCCCGCCAGTTCAACACCGCCAGCGGCCGCCCCGGCACCGGCAGCAGGTACGCCTGGAGGGTGGTGGAGCGGTCGGCGGGGGACACCACCGGGGTCCCGCCGTCGGCCGGGCGGTAGACCACGGCGGTCATCGTGCCGGTGGCGCTCTCCCAGCTCAGCTGCTCCAGGTCGGCCGGCTCGCCACCGCCGTGGGCGACCTCGCCCAGTGAGCGGACGGCGAGCTTCGCCATCGGCCAGGACTCCGGCGTCGAGCGGGGGGCGTCCTGGTCGCCGATCCGGCGCGGAATGCTGCCGAACGGGCCCTGCTCGCCGGCGAGCACGCAGGTGTCCAGCCCGGTGAGGGCCCGGCGGCCGGAGCCGGTCTCGTCGCGGACCAGCGGGTACCGCGGGTCAGCGGTGGCCGTACCGAGGTCGAGCAGGCGGTCCGCGGCCCGGCCGCGCGGCAGCGAGCGGGTGGGCCGCAGCGTGGCGGTCAGCGCCGCCGCCCGGCAGGCCGGCACGGCGACCGGCCCGGTGAGGCCGTCGGCGGTGGGCAGCGCCCGCCCGTCGGGGCCGAGCAGCCGCTCCACCCGGGCGGAGGTGAGGTAGTGCCGGCCGTCCGGGAGCTGTACCGGCAGCACGTCGGAGTAGACCAGGTAGCCGGGGTCGGTGTACTCGGTGGCGTGGCTGATCGTCCACCGGTCGCCGTCCCGGGTGAGCTGCAACAGCCAGGAGGCGCTCTCGCCGGGTACGTCCGCGGCGACCAGGGCCAGCGGCGTCCCGCCCACCTGACCGGAGAAGAGGATGCCCGACGAGGGCAGGTGCGCCCGGTCGTCGACCGGCGAGCGCCAGTCGCGGACCGCTGTGGTGACGGCCGCCGTCGCGGCGGCGTCACCGGTCAGGCCGCCGCGCGCCGGCCAGACCGCCAGCGACCCGTCCAGGCTGTCGTAGCCGACCGGCAGTCTGGTGGCCTGCCGGTCGGTGACCGGACCGCACGCGGTCGCGGTCAGCAGCAGGGTCAGCAGTGCGGTGGCCGTCGTGCCGCGCCGGCGGACTGAAGCCACCTGTACGCCCCCGATCGCGTCGCCGGTCGTGTTTTCGAAGCCACATGGTACGAGATGTCCGGTCGCCCGGCCCGCTGGCCCACGGCCACAAGGGACGACGTGGTGCGTTTCGTGCCGCTTTCCGGCTCCGGTAGACTCCGCCGACTGTGACCTCTGCCGAGCCCCGCGTCGAGTCCCGACCCGGCGCCCGCGCCGGCTCCGAGGTCGCTGTGACGCCGGACACTCCGGCGTGGCCGGGCGCCGGAGGGCGGGTGGCCGCGCTGCTCCGGGGCCGGCGGTGGACCCCCCGCCGGCAGGACCTCGCGGTGCACGGCGTCTTCCTGCTCGTCGCGGTCTGGGTGACCAGCCGGATCTGGGTCGACCCCGCCGGTCGGGTCGCCTCGCTCTACAGCAGCGACCCGGCGCAGGTGCAGTTCTTCCTCGCCCACTCGGTCCGGGTGGTGCTGCACGGCGAGTTCCCGTTCTACACCGACCAGTTCAACTATCCCGACGGGGTCAACCTGATGGCGAACACCGCCATCCTCGCGCTCGGCATCCCGATGGTGCCGGTGACCCTCCTCTTCGGACCGGCCGTCTCCTTCGTGACGCTGGTGACACTCGGCCTCGCCGGCACCGCCGCCGCCTGGTACCACGTGCTCTCCCGGCACGTGGTGCGGAACCGGCTGGCCGCCGCGGTGGGCGGCTGGTTCTGCGGGTTCTCACCGGCGATGCTCTCGCACGCCAACTGGCACCCCAACATCATCTCCCAGTTCCTGCTGCCGTTCATCGTCTGGCGGGTGCTGGTGCTGACCCGGGCCACCCGCCCGGTCCGCGACGGCGCGCTGCTCGCCCTGCTGGTCACCGGGCAGGCGTTCATCAACGAGGAGATCCTGCTCTTCACCGCGCTGGCCTGCGGCGCCTTCCTGCTCGCCGTGCTCGCCCAGCGGCGCGACCGCTGGCCGGCCGCGTGGCGCCCGCTCGCCACCGGGCTCGCGGTCTGCGCGGTGCTGGCCGGGGTGTTGCTGGCGTACCCGCTCTGGGTGCAGTTCGCCGGGCCGATGGCGTACCACGGGCTCAGCGACACGGTCCGCGACTACGGCAACGACATCGCCGCCTTCTTCGCCCCCGGCTCGCCCACCCTGGGCGGCAACGAGCGGGCCAACGTCAACCTGGCCCCGAACTACTCCGAGGAGAACGCCTTCTTCGGCTGGAGCCTGTCGCTGCTGGCCGTCGGCATCGTGTTCTGGCTGCGGCGCGAGGTGGTGGTCCGGGCGCTCGCGGTGACCGGGCTGATCTTCGCGGTGCTCTCCCTCGGCGAGCGGGTGTCCTGGTGGGACCGGGACCTCGCCACCGGCCCGTGGGAGCTGCTGGTCCGGTTGCCGCTGCTCGACGCGGTGGTGCCCACCCGGTTCGGCCTGATCACCGGCGTGGTGATCGGGGTGCTGCTGGCGCTGGCGGTCGAGCGGGCCTGGTCGCTGCGGACGGTCGAGCGGCGGACCGTGCGGACGCTCACCGTCGCCGGCCTGGTCCTCGCGCTGCTGCCGATCGCGCCGATGCCGCTGCAGGTCACCACCCGCCCGGCGGTGCCGCGGTTCATCACCGCCGACCGCTGGCGCGAGTACGTCGGCCCGGACCAGACCCTGGTGTCGGTGCCCGTGCCGAGCATGGGCAACACCCAGGCGATGCGCTGGGCCGCCAGCACCAACCTGGACTTCAAGATCCCCGGTGGTTACTTCCTCGCTCCGCGCAACGGCGTGACCGGCGACCCGGGCCGGTTCGGCGGGCGGCCGAGCGGCATCGGCGACCTGCTCGAGGAGGTGGCCACCACCGGCCGTACCCCTAAGCTGGACGACCGGCAGCGCCGGCGCTGCCTGGACGAGCTGCGGCACTGGCGGGCCGCCGTCGTGGTGCTGCCGCTGGACCAGCAGAACGCCGAGCCGCTGCGGCGTACCGTCGAGCAGTTGGTCGGCCCCGGCCGGCAGGAAATGGACGTGTGGTTGTGGGACGTCCGGACACTGACCGGCCGGTCGGCCTGACCGCCGCCCCGCCGGCCGCGCCCGCCCCGGCCGACCCGCCCCGCCGCCGGTGGCCGCGCCGCGTGGACGTGCTGGTGGTCGCCGGCTATCTCGCGCTGGCCGTGCTGCTCACCGGCGGACAGTGGGGCCGCCCGGGCCGCCTCTTCCACCAGGCCGGCGACCAGATGCTCTTCGAATGGATGCTGGCTCGGGCGGCGCGGGCGGTGGCCGGCGCGGACAATCCGCTGCACAGCACCGCCCTGAACGCCCCGGACGGGGTCAACCTGATGGCCAACACCTCGGTGCTCGGGCTGGGCGTGCCGCTGGCCCCGGTGACGTTGCTGTTCGGCTCCCAGGCGGCCTTCCTGGTGGCCGTGGCCTGCTGCCTGGCCGGCACCGCCACCGCCTGGTACGCCCTGCTGGCCCGCCGGCTGGTCCGCTCCCGGACCGCGGCGGCGGTGGGCGGGCTCTTCTGCGGCTTCGCGCCGGGGATGATCTCGCAGGCCGGCGCGCACCTGCACATGGCCGCCCAGTTCCTGGTCCCGGTGATCCTCGGGCTGGTGTTCCGGCCCGCCGCCGACCGGGTGCGGCGGGACGGGGTGCTGCTCGGGCTGGCGGTGGCGTACCAGGTCTTCCTCGGCGAGGAGGTGCTGGTCTTCGTCGCCCTCGCCGCCGGGGTCCTCGCCGGGGCGTACGCGCTGGCCGACCCGGGGGACGCGTGGCGGCGGGCGCCCGCGCTGCTCGGCCGGCTCGGCGTCGGCGCGCTGGTGGCGGGGGTGCTGCTGGCGTACCCGCTGTGGTTGCAGTTCCACGGTCCCGGCAACTACGCCGGGATGCCCTTCTTCGCGCAGGGCTACCGACTCGACGCGGCCTCGTTCACCGCCGCCGCCCGGCAGACCGTCACCGGGGACGCCCACGCGGCGGGGCTGCTGTCGCCGAACGCCACCGAGGAGAACTCCTTCTTCGGGCCAGGTCTGCCGCTGCTCGCCGCGCTGGTGGTGGTCCGGCTGTGGCGGCGGCCCCTGGTCCGCGCGCTGGCCGGCTGCGGCCTGCTCTTCGCCCTGCTCTCCCTCGGCACCGACATCCGGGTCAACCACCACGACACCGGGCTGCCCGGGCCGTACCGGCTGGTCAGCGGCCTGCCGCTGCTCGACCTGGTGGTACCCGCCCGGTTCGCGCTGGTCTGCGTGCCGGTGCTGGGGGTGCTGCTCGCCCTCGCCCTGGACCGGGCGTACGACCACCGGGTCGGGCGGGCGCGGCGGCTGCTCTGGACCGGGGCGGTGGCCGCCGCGCTGCTGCCGCTCACCCCGACGCCGATCCGTACGGTGCCCGTCGGGCCGGTGCCGGCGTTCGTGGCCGACGGCGGATGGCGGGCGTATGTGCCGGCGGGGCGGACCCTGGTGCCGGTGCCCCCGGTTACCGGGGCGGCAGTCAGCCCGGCCATGTTCTGGTCGGCCCGGACCGGGCTGGCCTTCACCGCGCCGGGCGGCTACTTCATCGGCCCGGCGAGCGCGGCCGACCCGACCGCGCACTGGGGCGCGCCGGACACCCCGACGTCGCTGCTGCTGCGCCGGGCCGCGGAGAGCGGCCAGGTGCCGCCGGTGGGCGACGCGGACCGCCGCCAGGCGGTCGAGGACCTGCGCCACTGGCGGGCCGCCGTCCTGGTGCAGGCCGGTTCGTCGCCCGCCGACCCGGTCCGCGTGACGCTGGACGCCCTCATCGGCCCCGGCCGGGACGTGGTCGGCGCCCACATCTGGGACGTCCGCCCGCTGGTCGGCTGACCCGAAGCGACGGGTCGGCCCCTGCCCTGCCGGCCGGCTGTCAGGCGGGAAACCCCGGCTCACACCAGGCCGCGGACGTCCCAGAGCCAGACGTCGTCGACCCGCTGGGGCGGGCCGAGCAGGGCGGTCATCAGCTCGCGCAGGACCCGCTCGCGTGGGTTCGCGCCGAGCACCACCACCGAGGCCTTCCAGAAGCGCAGGTCCTCGACCGCCTGGCGACGGTTCTCGGCGGTGAGCGGCGGCACCCGGTCGGCGTCCATGCTGGCGTAGATCAGGGTGCTGGTCGGCCGGTTCGGGGCGCCGAAGACACCCTCGCCCTGCTCGTTCGGGCCGATGAAATAGCCGCCGGGAATCGGGAACTCCTGCCCGGTCAGGGCGCTCCAGCGCAGCGTCGGCAGGCCGTGCACGTTGCTCGGGACGGGCACCGGCACCAGCGTCCGGCCGGCCGGGACGTACGGGCGCCAGCCGCCCGCCGTGATGAAGTGCGGCGGCGGGTCGACGTGCTGGGCGGGCAGTGGCCGGGGGATGAGCGGCAGCAGCGCGAGCGTGATCGCGGCGTACCCGATCGGGCGCAGCCACCGGCGACGCGGCCGGGTGGCCGGTGCGGGCCCGGCGGTGGCCCCCCGGGCCCCGGCGTCGGCGGCGCGGCGTGGGGCCGGCACCGGCGGAGGGCCGCCGCCGGCGAGGGCGTCCCAGGCCAGCGCCAGCAGGACACCGATCGCGCCCGCGACCACCAGCGTCAGCCGGGTCGGCATCATCATCTCGACCAGCGGCAGGTCGTCCGGGATGTACGCCCAGGGCCCGTCGATCGCGGTCTCCACCCCGTCGAACCGCACCTTCGGGCCGATCGCGGCGACGGTGAAGAGCACCACCAGCACGGCGAGGATCCGGGCGGCGAACGACCGGCGGACCAGCAGCACCAGGGCGACCAGCGCGACCAGCACCAGCGGCCAGCCGAACCAGGTGTTCTGCTCGGTCAGCCCGATGGTCTTCTCCACCGCCTCGTCGCCCGCCACGGTGTCCCGGGCGAAGGTGACGAACGCGGCGAGGTCCTCGCCCCAGCTGTGGAAGACGCCGCCCTGCAGGCCCCGGTAGGACTGCGGGCCGTTGAACTGGAACCAGATCGGGTACGCGGTCAGCAGCAGGGTGAGCCCGCCGCCGACGCTCCCGGCGGCGAGGAAGGCGCCGGCCTTCGCCCCCGCCGCGCGCGGCCGCTGCACCACGTAGGCGGCCACCACCACGAGGCAGGCCAGCGCGGTGAGCAGCAGCATCTCCTCGTTGATGAAGATCTGGTACGCGACCAGCACACCGAGCGCGATCCCATTGCGCCACCACCGGCCCGGCTCGCCGAGGCGCAGCATCCGCACCACGATCAGCGGGAGGAGGAAGTTGGAGACGAAGTTCGGCTGCCCGTTGGCGTGGTGCACGACGCCGGGCGCGAAGCCGAGGAACGCGCCGCCGACGAAGGCCGCGCCGCGGGAGCGGACCAGGTGCCGGGAGAGCATCCAGTACGACGTGCCGGCCGTCGCGGCGAGCGCCCCGCCCAGGTAGAGCGCGTACATCACCTGGGGGCCGAGGAGCAGGGTGAGCGGCGCCAGCGGCAGGGTGACCCCGAGCAGCGAGGTGTTCGCCATCATGTTCACCCCGTCGGGGGCGTTCTGCCGGGCGGTGAAGAGCGGATTCTCCAGGTGCCGTAGCGAGTAGGCGCCGTGCGCGAAGAGCCACTCGAACCAGCTGTGGTCGGTCGGCAGGTGCGACGACACCCGGTGCTGGACGTCCCCCCAGTAGTTGAGGCAGACGAAAACGCCGAGCAGCGCATAGGCTCCGATGGCCAGCACGTCGGCGCGGGCCGGTCGACGTCGGGGCCGGCGCGGCGGGTCGGCCACGGCGGGCTCGACCGCGACGGACGCGGAGTTCAGCGAGGGGTCTACCACCGGCACGGCCACGACGGGCCATCGTACAGGCGGCGCGGCGTGGCCCCGGCCGGGCCGGGTCGGCCCGGCGGTGCCGACCGGCTGCCGGGCGGGGACGGGGAGGGGTGGCCGTGGCCGTCATCGATCTGGGCGAACTCCGCGACGACCAGGTGCCCGGACCGCCGCTGCCCGGCCTGCTCGGCGACTGCCGGGTCGGCGCGGGCCTGCTCGTCCGTTGGCGGGCCGACGGCGGGTTCGGGCTGTGGCGGCTGCCGTGAGCCCGGTGATCGAGCTGGGCGAGCTGCGGCACGGCGACGAGGTCGAGCCGCCGCCCGACCCGCGCCGGCCCCCCTCCCGGTCGGTACGTCTCGCGGCGCTGCTCTGCGCCGCGCTGCTCAGCCTGACCGGTTCGGCGGCGGTCCCCGGGCGGCGGCCGTCCGTGACGGTGCCCGCCCCGCAGGGCGCCGGCTTCCTGGTGCTCGCCGACCGGCTGGTGGTCGCCGACGGGCCGGGCGCGGTGGGCCGGGCGGGTCGGCTGGTGACCGGGCACCGGCTGCCCGGCGGGGAGCCGCTGTGGCGGTTCGTCCTCCCCACCGGCGACCACGCGCTCGGCCTCACCACGGTGGCCGGCACGCCGCTGGTGATCAGCAGCCCCGCCGGGGCCGGCGACCCCGCCTCCACCGCGCTGGACCCGGACACCGGTGCGGTGCGCTGGCGGCAGCCCGGCTACCCGGTCCGGACGGAGTCCGACGGCCTGCTCTTCGAGACGCCCCGGGCGGACGGGACGGGCACCGTCCGGTCGGTCGACCCGGTGTCGGGCCGGTCCCGGTGGGCGTTGCCAATGCCCGGCAACGGGCTCGCGTACGAGGTCGGCGACCGGGGCGTGACGCGGGTGGTACTGGTCACCGCCGCCGGCCGGGTGGAGGTCCACGACGCCGGCTCGGGGGCGCTGCTGCGCGCCGGGCGGGTGCCGCCGGCCGCCGACGGGGTGTCGTACCGGATCACCCAGGTCGTCGGCGGCCTGCTGCTGGTCGACGGGGCGCCGGGCACCGTCACCGCGTACGGCCTGGACCGGCTGGACCGGCGGTGGAGCATGCCGGTCGGCCCGTCGGCCACGGCCTGGTTCGCCGACTGCGCCGGGGTGGTCTGCCTCCGCGAGCAGGGCCCCGGGGTGCAGGCTGTCGACCCGGTCACCGGGCGTGTTCTCTGGACGGACGACCGCTGGCTGGGGATCGGCCCGGTCGACGGCCGGCTCCTCGCCAGCGCCGCGGCCGTCGGCCTGGAGATGGACCTGTCGGTGGTCGACCCGCGTACCGGCGGCATCCTCGCCCGGCTGGGCCGCTGGCGGCTGGGCGGCGGGGACCGGTACGAGTCCGTGCTGCTCGGGCTCCGCCGGCTCGGCGGGGACCGGACCCTGGTCGCCGACCTGGACGTCCCGGCCGGGCAGGCCCGGGTCCGGGCCGTGCTGCCGGGCTCATGGGACGACTGCGCCGCCGCGGCCGCCGCCCTGGTCTGCCTGCGGCCCTCCGGCGGTCTGGTCGTCTGGCCGGACCGCCGCTGATCAGCGGCTTACCAGTTGGCCTGCGCGGGGGCGGGCGGCAGCGGCACCGAGGCCGGCCGGATCACGTACGCCAGGCCGCCGCTGCCGCCCAGCCAGGCGGCCTGGAACCGGTCCCGGTCCACGGTCCTGCGGACCCCGTCGTCGTCGGAGGCGTACGGGTCGTTGAGCACCGGGTCGCCGTCGGCGGTGAAGCCGACCAGCACCATCAGGTGTCCCCGGGTGTCGTAGTCCAGCCCGGGCACCTCCCCGGCGCGGAAGGCGGCCGACACGACCAGCGGAATGCCGGCGGCGACGAACTCCTCCGCCTCGGCCAGCGACCGCAGCCGGGTGACGAGGGCGTCCACCCCGTACAGCCCCGCGTACGCGGTGTTGAACGACCAGTTCCCCGCGCCGGCGTAGGCGTGGTCGTAGCATCCCCGGGCGGCGTGCACCACGACCGGGCGGGGGCCGGGCGGGGTCACCCAGGCGTACCGGTCCGGGGCCGGGCCGGCGCCCCAGAAGTCCAGCACCATCGACACGCAGGTGGGGCTGCACCAGGAGTCCCCGCCGCCGCCCCAGCGGGTCTCCCCGCCGCCGTGCAGCCGCTGCGCGTACCGGGGCACGTCGAGCACCCGCCCCCGGGCGGCGCCGGCCGCCGCGGTGGCGGCCGGCGGGTCGGGCGGGTCCACGTCCTCGGCCGGGGCCACCGCCCCGACGGTACGCAGCACCGGGCCGGCCGTGACGTCGGTGCGGCGGAACAGGGTGACCCGTGCCTGCCAGCCGGTGATCGCCGAGCGCAGCGCGCCCATCGTGTCGACCGTCGCCCAGGCCTCGTCGTGGGTCTGGCCCGGGACGGAGGTGCGGTGGATGGCGGTGTCGTCGGCAGCCCAGCGGCCCAGCACGTACCAGTCGGTCGACGGCGTGCCCTCGTCCCAGCCGCGCAGCTCGACCTGGAGCCAGCCGCCCTCCGGGGTGTCGCCGGTCCAGGACGGGACGATCTCGTCGACCAGAAAGCCCGTCCACACCACCGGGGCGGTCCAGGTCGCCCGGTCGTACCGGGCGGTGCGGCCGGTGTGCGGGTCGGTGTGGTCGAGCTGCCCGACCGGCGCGCCGATCGCCAGGCCGCCCGGGACGGCGACCACGCCCTCGGCGATGCCCAGGTCGAGGTCGGTCGGCAGGCGGAAGCCGCGGTACGCGACGTTCCGCCCAGGCGTTCCGGTCACAGCAGCTCCGTCCGCTCGTCGCCGGCCGCCGCCCCTCCGGGCGCGTGTCGGTGGGTGCCGGGAAGCATCGCGTACCCGACGGTTTTCTGCAACGACGGCAAGGGACGCTGGTTTGGCGGCCGGCACTAGGTTGTCGGGAGGTCACGAGGCGAGGAGGCCGGGATGCGGGTACTGGTGGTGGAGGACGAGCGCAACCTCGCCGACGCGATCGCGCGGGGGCTGCGCAAGCGCGGCATGGCGGTGGACGTCGCCTACGACGGCAGCGCCGGGCACGAGGCCGCCTTCGTCACCCGGTACGACGTGGTGGTCCTCGACCGGGACCTGCCCGGCGTGCACGGCGACCGGATCTGCGCCGACCTGGCCGCCTCCGGCACCCTGACCCGGGTGCTGATGCTCACCGCCAGCGGCACCGTCGCCGACAGGGTCGAGGGACTGCAGCTCGGGGCCGACGACTACCTGCCCAAGCCGTTCGCCTTCGACGAGCTGGTCGCCCGGGTGCAGGCGCTCGGCCGGCGGGCCACCCCGGCCGCCCCGCCGGTGCTGGAGGTCGCCGACCTGGTGCTCGACCCGGCCCGTCGGGTGGTCACCCGGGGCGGCGAGCCGGTCGACCTGACCAACAAGGAGTTCGGCGTCCTCGCCGAGCTGCTCAAGGCCCGCGGCGCCGTGGTCTCCAGCGAGGAGCTGCTGGAGCGGGTCTGGGACGCGAACACCGACCCGTTCACCACGATCGTCCGGGTCACCGTGATGACGCTGCGCAGGAAGCTCGGCGACCCGCCGCTGATCGAGACGGTGGTGGGCGCCGGCTACCGCACCTCCGAGGTGGCCCCGTGAGCGCGTCGCGGCTGCGTCCCACGTTGCGGCTGCGGCTCACCCTGCTCAACGGGGTGCTGCTGGTGGGCGCCGGGGCCATCCTGATGCTGCTCGCCTGGCTGCTCGTCCGTGACGCGCTGCGCCCCACCGACGAGCTGCTGCCCGGGACCACGGTGGTGCTCGCCGACGGCCGCACCCTCGACGCCGGGCAGTGGCAGCGGGAACTGGTCGACGCCGCGTCGTGGGAGCTGCTGGTCAAGGGGCTGGTGGCGCTGCTGGCGATCAGCGTGGTCGGGGTCGCCGGGGCGTACGCGGTGGCCGGCCGGGCGCTGCGCCCGCTGCACCAGGTCACCGCGACCGCCCAGCGGCTCGGCGAGGCCACCCTCGACCAGCGGATCGGCTGGTCCGGGGCGGACGACGAGGTGGCCGAGCTGGCCAAGACGTTCGACGCGATGCTGGATCGGATCACCGCCGCGTTCGAGGCGCAGAAACGCTTCGTCGCGAACGCCTCGCACGAACTGCGTACCCCGCTCGCGGTGATGCGGACCGAGATCGACGTGACGCTCAGCGACGACGAGGCGGACATCGCCGAGTACCGCCGGATGGCCACCGTGGTCCGGGACGCCTCGGAACGGGCCAACGGGCTGGTCGACGCCCTGCTGGTGCTGGCCCGCAGCGAGGCCCAGACCGGCCGCCGGTTGGGCCGCCGCGCCGAGTGCGACCTCGCCGCCGGCACCGCCAACGCGCTCTCCGCGGTCGCCCGCGAGATGGAACGGATCGGCCTGCGGGTGCAGACCTCGCTGCTCCCGGCGCCGGTGGTCGGCGACCCGGGGCTGCTCGACCGGCTCGCCGGCAACCTGATCGAGAACGCGGTCCGCTACAACCACCTGCACGGCCGGATCTGGGTGCGTACCGGCACGGACGGGCAGCGCTCCTGGCTGGTGGTGGGGAACACCGGCTTCGAGGTCGCCCAGGCCGACGTGCCGGGACTGTTCGAGCCGTTCCGGCGCGGCGGCCAGGAGCGCACCGGGGCGCGCGGCTCCGGCCTCGGGCTCTCCATCGTCCGCGCGGTCTGCGACGCGCACGGCGGAGCGGTCACGGTGCTCGCCCAGCCGGGCGGGGGTCTGGAGGTCACCGTCACCCTGCCGTCGGCCGACGCCCCCTGCCCGAACTGACCGGGCCTCCGTTCGGCGTCGCCGGGAGCGGCGGACGGCGCGGCGGTCCCCACCGATCCACCATCCACGGTCACCTTTTCGTGCGGGCGGGCCCACTGTCCCGTCCGGCCACCCAGGGTGGTCGGGCGGGTGCGTCCGAGGGTCGGATACAAAACGCGGCGGGCGCTGGACGGCGGGTGGACCGGTGCCGCAGGGTGTGCAGTGCGCCTTGCCTCACCCGGCCGTACCCCGGCGGCCGGACGGGTGCCTCACACCCCCCGCCGCGCCGGGAGTCCGCCGGTCCTGTCCGCGCATGCACAACCGGAGCTGCCAGTGACTCATCCCTCGGCCCTGACCCGCCGGGTCCTCGCGGCGCTCACCGCGGTCGCCCTCACCGCCGCCGGCCTCACCGCCGCCGGCCCGGCGACTGCCGCGCCCGACCACACCACGCTGGTGAAGGAGGTCCCCTCCACCGCCTCGCCGGACATCATGGACGGCACCGTCGACGCCATCTACGACGCCGGTACGAAGATCATCGCGGTGGGCGACTTCACCCGCGTCCAGAACCGCAACACCGATGTGGACATCCCCCGCAACTACGTCCTCGCCTTCGACAAGGCCACCGGGACGGTGGACACCGCCTTCGCCCCGACCGTCGACAACGAGGTCTACGCGGTGGTCGCCGGGCCCACCGCCGGCACCGTCTTCATCGCCGGCAAGTTCAACACCGTCAACGGGGTCACCCGACGCAAGGTGGCCCTGCTCAACGTCGCCACCGGCGCGGTGGTCACCAGCTTCGCCGGGCCGGCCTTCAACGGGCTGGTCAACGACGTCGCCCTGGTCGGCGGCCGGCTGCTGGTCGGCGGCATCTTCACCACCGCCGGCAACCCCAACCCGCGCGGCGGGCTCGCCTCGCTCAACGCCAGCACCGGCGTGGTGGACAGCTACCTGACCGCCACCCTGACCGAGCACCACAACTACGACGGGGTCAGCGGCGCCAACTCCGGCGTCGGCGCGAACAAGCTCGCCGTCTCCCCGGACGGCACCCAACTCGTGGTGATCGGCAACTTCAAGAAGGCCGACGGGGTGCTGCACGACCAGATCGTCAAGCTCGACCTCGGCGCGACCGCGGCCACCGTCGCCGACTGGAACACCAGCCGGTACACGCCGCGCTGCGCCTGGTGGGCCTTCGACACGTACGTGCGGGACGTCGCGTACGCCCCGGACAGCAGCTACTTCGTGGTGGTGACCACCGGCGCCCCGAACGGGGGCACCCTCTGCGACGCAGCCGCCCGCTGGGAGGCCGGCGCGACCGGTGCCGAACTCCAGCCCACCTGGGTCGACTACTCCGGCGGGGACACCTTCCTGTCGGTGGGGATCAGCGAGCAGGCGGTCTACGTCGGCGGCCACTTCCGCTGGCTCAACAACAGCTTCGGGGGCGACTCCGCCCAGGCCGGCGCGGTGGGCCGGCCCAGCATCGCCGCGCTGGACCCGCTCAGCGGCCTGCCGCTGTCCTGGAACCCGGGCCGGCACCCGCGCGGCATCGGCGCGTCGGAGATGCTGGTGACGCCGAGCGGCGTCTGGGTCGGCTCCGACACCTCCTGGATCGGCAACTTCCAGTACCGGCGGGAGCGGATCGCGTTCTTCCCGCTGACCGGCGGGGCCGCCCCGCACCCGAGCAACACGGCGAGCCTGTCCGGCAACGTCTACCGGGCCGGCGTCCCGGCCCCGACCAACGTGCTCTACCGGGTGAACGCCGGCGGGCCGCTGGTCGCCTCGACGGACAGCGGGCCGGACTGGGCGGCCGACGACTCCGACAACCCGAGCCCGTACCACAACACCGGCAGCAGCACCGCCGGCTTCGGCCCGGTGGGCGGCGTCGACGCCACCGTGCCGGCCGGCACCCCGGCCACGCTCTACGGCGACGAGCGCTGGGACTCCGGGGGCGACCCGGAGATGCGCTGGGAGTTCCCGGTGCCCGCCGGCACCGAGATCCAGGTCCGGCTCTACCTGGCCAACCGGTACGACGGCACCTCGGCCCCCGGCTCCCGGGTGTTCGACATCTCTGTGGACGGCAGCCTCGTCCTCGACGACCTGGACCTCTCCGGCGCCGTCGGGCACAACGTCGGCACCATGCGCTCCTTCACCGTCGTCAGCGACGGCTCGGTCGACATCGACTTCGGGCACGTCGTGGAGAACCCGCTCGTCGACGGCATCGAGATCGTCAAGACCGGGCCGCCGCCGGCGGGCACCGGCGACGAGGTGGAGGTCCGCCCGTACGACGGGGCGACCACGGTCGGGGCGACCAGCCCGGTGGCCAACCCGGACGGCAGCGCCTGGTCCACCGCCCGGGGCGGCTTCTGGGTGGGCGGCACGCTCTTCTACGGCATGAACGGCGCGCTGTGGCGGCGTACCTTCGACGGCGCCACCTTCGGCACGCCGACGCTGGTCGACCCGTACCACGACGCGTACTGGGACGCGGTGGAGACCGACTCCGGGCCGGCCGGCCAGACGTACGTCGGGGTGACCAGCGACTTCTACGCCGAGATCCCGAACGTGAGCGGGACGTTCTACACCAGCGGCCGGCTCTACTACACCCTCGCCGGGCAGGGTGGGCTCTACTGGCGCTGGTTCACGCCGGACAGCGGCGTGGTCGGCGCGGACAAGTTCACCGTCGCCGGGGTGGGCGGCCTCGCCGACGCCGGAGGGCTGTTCGTCTCCGGCACCACCCTCTACAAGGTCAACCGCGGCACCGGGGAACTCTCCTCGACCGACTGGGCCAACGGGGCGCCGACCGGCGCGTTCGTGGTGCGCAGCGGTCCGGCCATGGATGGCAACGACTGGCGGGCCAAGGCGGTCTTCGTCGGCCCGTAGCGCGGACCCGTGGGGCGTCCGGCCCGGTCCCGACCTCGGGGCCGAGCCGGGCCCGTCCCGGCCCCCCGTACGCTGCTGCGGTGCTCGCCGCCTTCGTACCCATCTGGACGTTGACCGGACTGGGCTGGCTGACCGGGCGGTACCGGCTGCTGGGCGAGGACGCCGAACGGGTGCTCGGCGGCTTCGTCTTCCACCTGGCGATGCCGGCGGCGCTGTTCACCGTGCTGTCCCGGACCCCGCTGGAGTTCCACGCCCGGGCGCTGGGCGCGTTCGCGGCCGGCACCGCCGCGACCATGGCGGTGGCCTTCGCGCTCGCCGTCCGGGCGCGCCGGACGACCGGCGAGGCGACCATCGGCGCGATGGCCGCCGGCTACGTCAACTCCGCCAACCTCGGCATCCCGGTGGCCCTCCAGGTGGTGGGCGACGCCGCCTTCCTCACCGAGGTGCTGCTCTTCCAGGTCCTGGTGATCACGCCGGTGCTGCTGGTGCTGCTGGACCGGGGCACCGGGCGGCGGCTGCGACCCGGCCGGCTGCTCACCCTGCCGCTGCGCAACCCGGTGATCGCCGGGCCGGCCCTGGGCGCCCTCTGCGCCGGCCTGGGCTGGCAACCGCCGGGCGCGGTGGCCGGCCCGCTGGCCCTGCTCGGCGCCGCGGCGGTGCCGACGGCGCTGGTGACGCTCGGGCTGTCGCTGACCGGCGGCGGCGGGCCCCGGCCGACCGGGGCGGGCGGCGAGGTGGCCGTGCTCAGCGGCCTGAAGCTGGTCGTCCAGCCGCTGGTGGCCTGGCTGGCCGGGCTGCTCGCCGGGGTCGGGGCGGCGCAGCTGCTGGCCCTGGTGGTCTGCGCCGCGCTGCCCACCGCGCAGAACACCTACCTCTTCGCCCGAGAGTACGACAGCGGCACGGCGGTGGCCCGCGGGACGGTGATCGTGAGTACCGCGCTGTCGATGGCCACCCTGGCCCTGATTGGCTGGCTGCTGAGCTGAAAGCCGTTGTGTGACAGGCCGGCGGGGTGACATGATCGGCCGCGTCAGCCCGACGCGCGGAAAGGGGGTGCGGTCGATGTCCACCATGAACAGTCCCGCGCCCCGCCCCGGTCACCGCTGACAGAATCCACCTCCGCGGGGCGCACTCCACATCAGGAGGAAGCACCCGTGAGTGCGCTGATCCACTGCGTCACCGTCGAGTCCGACGACCCGTACACCCTGGCCAGCTGGTGGGCGGGGGCGCTCGACCGCCGGCTGCACGACGACGACCACCCCGGTGACCCCGAGGCGGTCCTGGTCGCGCCCGGCGGCCACGGCCCCGACCTGCTCTTCGTCCAGGTCGGGGAACGGCACGGCAAGGGCGCGTTCCATGTCGACCTGCAACCGGCCGACCGGACCCGGGACGCCGAGGTCGAGCGGCTGCTCGGGCTCGGCGCCGCCCTGGTCGCCGACCGCCGCCGGCCGGACGGCACCGGCTGGGTGGTGCTGGCCGACCCGGAGGGCAACGAGTTCTGCGTCTGCCGGAGCGCGGCGGAACGGGCCGCGTCGGCGTAGCCGCCGGTACGGGACGGGCCCCCTCCGCCACGGCGGAGGGGGCCCGGACCACCGGCTCGGGCGGGTCAGCCCTTCTGCTCGATCTGCCCACGCATGGTGACCAGCTCGGCCTGCGCCTGCGCGCCGGACTTGAAGTAGATGACGATCACGCCAAGGCTGCCGCGGTCGGCCCAGACGCAGACGCCCACCTGGATGGCGTCGGCCTTGCCGTCGCCGCACTTGGCGTTACCGCCCAGCGGGCCGGCGTCCACCGTATTGAACGTCGTCACCGTCAGCTCGCTGGAGAGGCCCTTGGTGGCGTCCTCCAGCTCCTTCTTCGGGTCGGCCAGCACACCGGACGCACCGGCGATCATGACCAGGTCCTTCTTGTCCGGGTTGCCGTAGAACGCGCCGACGGTGCTGGTGGCATCCGGGACGTTCTTCTTCATCTCCGAGCTCATGTCCTCGGCGGCGGACGTCAGCTTCGGGTCCGTCACCTTGGGTCGGCCGGCCAGCGTCGCGGGCGCCACCATGCGGGTCTTGGTGGCCTCCACCACGTCGCCTACCGGGCCCTTGGCGGCGAAGAAGAGGACCGCGGCGCCGCCCAGGCAGAGCACCACCACGACGGCCAGCGTGATCAGCAGGATCCGTCCGACGTTCGACTTCTTCGGCGGCGGGCCGGCCGGGGCGCCGTAGGACGGCTGGCCGCTCTCCAGGTAGGAGCCGGCCTGCGGCGCGGGCTGCTCGCCCGGGTAGCCGCCGTACTGCGGGCCGGGCTGCTGCGGCGGCGGGTAACCACCGCCGTACTGCTGGCCCGGCTGCTGCGGGGGGTAGTCACCGCCGTACTGGGGGCCGGGCTGCTGCGGCGGGTAGCCACCGCCGTACTGGGGGCCGGGCTGTGGCGACGGGTAGCCGCCGGGCTGCTGCGGCGGCGGGTAAGAACCGGGATACGGATTGGAGGGCGGCTGGGACACGTGTCAGCTCCAGGTGAAGATTGGGACCAGTGATGGTAGCCAGGCCGACCGACCGCCCGCTGACCGCCCGCTGCCGAGGTGACGAAACCGCCGCCGGGTCGTGACCGGGCGGGCTGAGCTGGCGCACCGTTCCCGGGAAAGATCCGGCCGCCGCGATGCGGGCCGGGAGGCCCGGGTTGGCGTGCTGTCGGGCCGGGAGGCCCGTCCCGGGCCCGGGAAATGACGACCGCGGTGGCCGGTCCGTCCGGGAGGGGACGGTCGGCCACCGCGATCGTGGGGGAGCGGGGTGGATCAGGCGCGCAGGCTGGCTACCCCGCGCGGCAGGAACCGCTGGCCGGTGACCCGCTCGGAGGTGCCGGTCCGGTCCAGGTACGGCGTGACGCCGCCCAGGTGGAACGGCCAGCCGGCGCCGAGGATCATGCACAGGTCGATGTCCTGCGCCTCGGCGACGACGCCCTCGTCGAGCATCAGCCGGATCTCCTGCGCCAGCGCGTCGAGCGCGTTCTGGCGTACCTGCTCGGCGGTGAGCGGCTGGTCGCCGACCACGAGGAGCTTGGCCACGTCGTCGTTGACCTGGTCGTCGACCACGATCGGCTGTCCGGACTCGGCGATCCGCTTGAGGTTCTCGCTGACGTGGAACCGGTCCGGGAACGCGGCGTGCAGGGTGCCGCCGACGTGGTACGCGACGGCCGGCCCGACCAGCTGGAGCAGGGCGAGCGGGCGCATCGGCAGGCCCAGCGGGTCCAGCGCGCTGTTCGCCACGTCCAGCGGGGTGCCCGCGTCGACGGCGGCGAAGACCGTGCCGAGGAAGCGGGTGAGCAGCCGGTTGACCACGAACGCCGGGGCGTCCTTCACCAGCACCGAGGACTTCTTCAGCTGCTTGCCGACCGCGAACGCGGTGGCCAGGGTGGCGTCGTCGGTCCGCTCGCCGCGGACGATCTCCAGCAGCGGCAGCACGGCGACCGGGTTGAAGAAGTGGAAGCCGACCACCCGCTCCGGGTGCTCCAACTCCTCGGCCATCGCGGTGATCGAGAGCGACGAGGTGTTCGTTGCCAGCACCGCCTCCGGCTTGACGATCTTCTCCAGCTCGGCCCAGACCTGCTTCTTGACGTTCAGGTCCTCGAAGACGGCCTCGATGACGAAGTCACAGTCAGCGAACGACGTGAGCTGGCCCGGCGTGGACGCGGCGAAGGCCTCGGCCTTCGGCGAGCCGCTGATCAGGCCGTACAGCTTGGCGGCGGTGCCCTTGTCCATCCGGCCCCTGCTGACGGCCTTCTCGATCTGGGTGTGCACGTAGCCGACGCCCTTGTCCACCCGGGACTGGTCCAGGTCGGTCAGCACGACCGGCACCTGGAGGCGGCGGGCGAAGAGCAGGGCGAGCTGGCTGGCCATCAGGCCGGCGCCGACGATGCCCACCTTGGTGACCGGCCGGGCCAGGCCCTTGTCCGGCGCGCCGGCCGGCCGCTTGGCCCGCCGCTGCACCAGGTCGAAGGCGTACAGGCCGCTGCGCAGTTCCTCGGAGAAGACCAGGTCGGCCAGGGCCTCGTCCTCGGCGGCGGTGCCGGTGGCGAAGTCGGCGTCCTTCGCCGTCTCCAGCAGGTCCAGCGCCTTGTACGCGGCCGGGACCGCGCCGTGCAGCCGCTGGTCGAGGGTCTGCCGGGCGAAGTAGAGCACGCCCGCCCACATGTCCTTGTCGACCTCGGGCCGGGTCACGGTGACCGTGCCGGAGACCACCCCGGCGGCCCACTCGAGGGACCGTTCCAGGAAGTCGGCCGGCTCCAGCAGGACGTCCGCGATGCCCATCTCGGTTGCCTGCTTCGGCCTGAGCATCTTGTTCTGCATCAGCGGGTTCTGGATGACCACCTGGGTGGCGGCGGGGATGCCGATCAGGTTCGGCAGCAGTTGGGTGCCGCCCCAGCCGGGGACGAGGCCGAGGGAGACCTCGGGCAGCGCGAGGGCCGCCGCGCCGCCGGAGAGCGTCCGGTAGTGGCAGTGCAGGGCCAGCTCCAGGCCGCCGCCCATCGCGGCGCCGTTGACGAAGGCGAAGGTCGGGATCTCGCTGTCCTTGAGCCGGGCGAAGACCCGGTGGCCGAGCCGGCCGATCTCGAGGGCCTGCGCGCGGTCGGCGAGCGCCGGCAGGCCGACGATGTCGGCGCCGACGCAGAAGATGTACGGCTTGCCGGTGACCGCGATGAACGCCGGGTTCGCGGCCAGGGCGGCGGTGATCGCCTCGTCCAGGCTGGTCAGGCCGGCCGGGCCGAAGGTGTTCGGCTTGGTGTGGTCGAAGCCGTTGTCCAGGGTGATCAGGGCGGCCGGCCGGTCCAGGCCCGGCACCTGCACCGAGCGCAGCAGCGCCTTGGTGACGACCTCGTTCGGGGCGGAGAGCGCGCTCACTTGTTTCCCTCCCAGTGCGGGTTCTCCCAGATCACGGTGCCGCCCATGCCGATGCCGATGCACATGGCGGTCAGTCCGTAGCGGACCTCGGGGTGCTCGGCGAACTGCCGGGCGAGCTGGGTCATCAGCCGGACGCCGGATGAGGCGAGCGGGTGGCCGATGGCGATCGCGCCGCCCCACTGGTTGACCCGCGGGTCGTCGTCGGCGATGCCGAAGTGGTCCAGGAAGGCGAGCACCTGCACGGCGAACGCCTCGTTCAGCTCGAACAGGCCGATGTCGTCGATGGTCAGGCCGCCGATGCGCAGCGCCTTCTCGGTCGACGGGATCGGGCCGACGCCCATCACCTCGGGCTCGACGCCGACGAAGCCGAACGACACGAGCCGCATGGCGACCGGGAGGCCCAGCTCGCGGGCGACGTCCTCGGAGGCGAGCAGGCTGGCCGTGGCGCCGTCGTTCAGGCCGGCCGCGTTGCCCGCGGTGACCTTGCCGTGCGGGCGGAACGGGGTCTTCAGGGTGGCGAGCTTCTCCAGCGAGGTCTCCCGGGGAGCCTCGTCGGTGGTGGCCAGGCCCCAGCCGGCCTCCGGGTCGCGTACGGCGACCGGCACCAGGTCGTCCTGCAGCTTGCCGTTGGCGTACGCCTTGGCGGTCTTCTGCTGCGAGGCGAGCGCGAAGGCGTCCGTGCGCTCCTTGGTGATGTGCGGGACCCGGTCGTGCAGGTTCTCCGCGGTGGCGCCCATGACCAGGGCGGACGGGTCGACCAGCCTCTCCGCGATGATCCGCGGGTTGGGGTCGACGCCCTCACCCATCGGGTGGCGGCCCATGTGCTCGACGCCGCCGGCGATGGCGATGTCGTACGCGCCCATGGCGATGCCGCTGGCGACGGTGGTGACGGCGGTCATCGCGCCGGCGCACATCCGGTCGATCGAGAAGCCGGGGACCGTCTTGGGCAGGCCGGCCAGCAGGGCGGCGGTGCGGCCGAGGGTCAGGCCCTGGTCGCCGATCTGGGTGGTGGCGGCGATGGCGACCTCTTCGACCCGCTCCGGCGGCAGCTGCGGATTGCGTCGCAGCAGCTCACGGATGCAGCGGATGAGCAGGTCGTCGGCGCGGGTGTTGGCGTACATGCCACCCGCCTTGCCGAACGGGGTGCGGACGCCGTCGACGAAGACGACATCTCGGACTTCACGGGGCACTTGAGCCTCCTAGCCGGCACTGGCAACTTCCTCGGATGCTACTCGCCAGTAACCAACCCCGACACCACCCCCCGTGTGGCCCACCCCACAACAACGCCACCCGCCCCGCCCACAGCGAGTCGATCAAGAAGTTCGCGTCCGTGGATCGGCGTGCCGCGGACGAAAACTTGTTGATCAACAGCGTGGGTGGGGCGGTGGGGTCAGGCGGTGGGGTCCGCGAGGGCCTGGGTGAGGTCGGGGAGGAGGAGGGCGATCTGCCATTCGCGGGCATTGAAGCCGCGCAGCGTCTCCGCGACCGTGTCGTCCGTGACCCCCTCGGGCGGAACCCAGGCGAGGCGGCGGATCGAGTCGGGGGCGATCAGGTTCTCCGCGGGCAGGGTGTGCTCGCCGGCGATCCGGACCACCACCTCCCGGCAGCGGGCCAGCCGGCCGGCCGCCACCGGGTCGCGCTCGGCCCAGCGGTGCGGCGGCGGCGGGCCCTCCACGGTCGGGGCCACCGGCAGGGCGTCCAACGGCAGTTGGCGGGCGTCGTCCAGGGCCGCCAGCCAGGTGCGGGCCAGCCGGCGTACCGACCGGCCGCCGAAGCCGGGGAGGGTGAGCAGGGTCTTCTCGTCCGTCGGATCCAGCTCGGCGGCGGCCACGATGGCCGAGTCGGGCAGCACCCGGCCCGGGGCGGCGTCCCGCCGGGCGGCGATCTGGTCCCGGGCGTACCAGAGAGAGCGGACCCGGGCCTGCGCCCGCGCGCCCCGCACCCGGTGGATGCCGGAGGTACGCCGCCAGGGCTCGGCGCGCACCCGGGGCGGACGGGCGCCGGAGCGGACCAGCGCGGCGAACTCCTCCGCCGCCCACGCCGACTTGCCCTGCAGGCGCAGCTCCTCGTCGAGGGCGTCCCGCAGGTCGACGAGCATCTCCACGTCCAGCGCCGCGTAGGTCAGCCAGGACTCCGGCAACGGCCGGCTGGACCAGTCCGCCGCCGAGTGGTGCTTCTCCAGCGTGTAGCCGAGCAGCTGCTCGGTCAGCGCGGCCAGACCGACCCGCTCGAAGCCGGCCAGCCGGGCGGCCAGTTCGGTGTCGAAGAGCCGGCGGGGCCGCAACCCCACCTCGGCCAGGCAGGCCAGGTCCTGGCTGGCGGCGTGGAGCACCCACTCCGCCTCGCCGATCACTGTGTCCAGGGCAGCGAGATCGGGCAGCGGCAGCGGGTCGATCAGCGCCGTGCCGGAGCCGGACCGGCGCAGCTGCACCAGGTAGGCACGCTGGCTGTACCGGTAGCCCGAGGCGCGTTCGGCGTCCAGGGCCACCGGTCCGCTACCCGCGGCGAAGCGGGCCACGACCTCGTCGAGCTCGCTCGGGGTGGCCACCGGCGCGGGCGTGCCGTCGCGTGGCGCGGTCAGCGGTACGGGCCCGCCGGTGGTGGGTTCGGTCCCCGCGTCCGCAGGCTCCGGCGCGGCCGGTGACGGGTGCTGGGATGCCTCTCCCGTACGGCTTTCGGCGGGCCGACGGCGCAGGGGTGGTTCGTCGGTCACCCGACAACCCTAGTGCGCGACCGGATCCGGTGTGCGCAGCCGGTCGGGTGCGTGTCGACGCGGTTGCCGTCGAGTGTCGTGGCGGGGTCGGGTGGCGCCGACGTGGCAGGGTCGGACATCGGGGGAGACAAACCGCGTTCGCGCAGGTACGGTCCATCGAGCCGCCGAGGGGTCGAGGGTCGCTGGCGTCGCGGCACGGCGTCTACGGGGAGGACGTGGCGATCATGACGGCTGGGTACGGGTCGGGCGACGGGACGCCGGGACACGGTGCCGACGAGGCGACCGAGGTCGGCCGCGCGGAACGTTCCGACGACGGCCGGCCGGGTCCGCTGCCGCCGCGCTTCGAGCCGCACCGACCGGTCGTCCCCGGCCACCCGCCGGCCGTCCCCAGCCCGCCGGCCGTTCCCGGGCCCCGGGCCGGCTGGTCCCCGCCCCCGAACAGCGGCCAGTTGGGCAGCCCCACCGACGCTGGTCCTGCCGCGCCGGGGGCGCTGCGCGGGCCGGGCGGATGGCCACCCGCCGAGCCCGTGCCCGGGCAGCCGCCCGGCGCCGAGGCCGGGTTCCCGGGCGCCTTCGCCGGCCAGTCGACCGCCGGACCGGGATACCCAGCTGGGCAGCCGGTCCCGGTGCCCGCGTACCCGGGCGGGCAGCCGTTCTCCGGGCCGGCGTATCCGGGTGGGCCGGCCGGGTGGCCGGTACCCGCGGCCCGGCCCGAACGGCGGCGCCGGCTGCCCGTGGTGGCGCTCGCGCTCGCCGTGGTGCTGGCCCTCGTCGCGGGGGTGCAGGCGTACCAGCTCCACCGGCTGGACGACCGGCTCGCCGCGACCGACCGCCGGCTGGCCGACGCGCAGGGCGCCGACGGGAGCCGGATGGACGACCTGGAGAAGCGCGCGGAGGCGCTGGAGAAGCAGGCCGGCGCGGCGTTCAACCCGGAGGCCGTGGCGAGCGCCGTGCTACCCAGCGTGTTCCGGGTCCGGGCCGGCCAGTTCACCGGTACGGCGTTCGCGATCGGTAAGCCCGCCGCCGGCGGCACCACCCTGCTCACCAACTTCCACGTGGTGGAGTCGGTGTTCGACGGCGGCGGCCGGAAGGTCTTCCTGGAGCGGACCGACCAGCGCTTCGAGGCCACCATCGTCAAGGTCGACAAGGCCAAGGACCTCGCCCAGCTGCGGACGACCGCCAAGTTCAGCGGCCTGGTCGCCGCCGCCACGCCGGTCAAGTCCGGGCAGCAGATCGTCGTGGTCGGCGCCCCGCTGGGCTTGCAGGACAGCGTGACCACCGGCGTGGTGAGCGCCTTCCGCAAGGACGAGGGCGGTTCCGGTCCGGTCATCCAGTTCGACGCGCCGATCAACCCCGGCAACTCGGGCGGGCCGGTGATCAACGGCTCGAAGGAGGTCGTCGGCATCGCCACCGCCAAGGCCCGGGACGCCGAGGGCATCGGCCTCGCCGTGCCGATCAGGACCGCCTGCGACACCTTCAAGCTCTGCTGACCGAACGACCCGGCCGGGCGATCGGCCTTGACCGCATGCCGCACCGTCGAACCTGAGGCGGCCGACGATGTCGGCCCTCGACCCGCAGACCCGGCCCCTCGGGGCCACCCCACGGGGGACCAGCAATCCGGAGGAAGAAATCATGTCCCAGCCACCTACCGGCCCGGAGGGCTACCCGCCGGCCTACCCGCCGCAGCCGCCGGCCGGCGGCGTCTACGGCAACCCGTACGGCGCCGGCCAGTCCGCACCGCAGGGGTACGGCCCGGCCCAGCCGGACCCGACCGTGCCGCAGCCCGTCCAGCCCGCGTCCGCCCCGCCGGTCCCCGGCCAGTACGCGCCCGGCTCCGCTCCGGTCTCGGGACCGACGTACCCGCAGTCGTACTCGGCGCCGCCGATGTCCGCCCCGCCGGTCTCCGGTCCGGGCTTCGGACAGCCGATGTCCGCCCCGCCCGGCTCGTTCCCGCCCTACGGTGCCCCCGCCGCGGGCGCCGGCAAGGGTCGCACCACGCTGATCCTCGCCGTCGTCGCGGGGCTTCTCTTCGTCCTCGGCGGCGTGATGACCGGCCTGTTCGTCACCAAGAGCAGCGAGCTGAACCGCACCGAGACGAAGCTCTCCGCCCAGGTCAGCGAGCGGGACGGCACCATCGCGGCGAACAAGCAGGAGATGGAGAAGCTCAAGACCGATCTCCAGTCCGTGCGGGACAAGCTGGCCGACACCGAGCAGGACCTGACCGGCACCAAGAACGACCGGGACGAGCAGGCCCGGCAGAAGAAGGTCATCGCCACCTGCCTGGACAAGCTGACCCAGGCGATGGCCGCGGCGTCGGCCGGCAACCGGGCCGCCTTCGAGAAGGCCAGCAAGGGCCTGAACAAGGTCTGCGACGAGGCCGAGAACTACCTCTGACCCGCGGACCGCGCGTCGATCATGGAGTTGTGGTGCCCGCCGAACGGGGCGAAGCGCCAGGAATGAGGCGCCACAACTCCATGATCGACTCCGGGACGGGACGTCACGGGAGGGGAGTCAGGCGGTGCCGGCGGGGCGGCGGGACGGAAGGGCCGTCACACCGGGTGGGGGGAGACCGGCGGTCGAGGCCAGCAGGGCGCACCAGCCCAGCAGATGCGGGGCCAGGTCGACGCCGAGCGGCGTCCAGGAGGCCCGGATCTCGATGTCGCCGGCCGCGGGCGGGCCGGCCAGCTCCCCGAACCGGGTCGACAGGGTCTGGGTGACCGTGCCGCCGATCGCCCGGTGCCCGGCGTGCTCCGCGTCCAGCGCGTCGGTCAGCCAGGTCCAGCCGACGACGGGCAGCAGCGGGTCGGCGGCGAGATCCACCTCCAGCTCGGCGGTCACATACGTGACCAGCCGCAGGGTGCCCTGCCACGCCTCGTGCCCGGCCGGGTCGTGCAGCAGGATCAACCGCCCGGTGGCCACCTCGTCGCCGTCGCGCAGCACGGCGGCGGAGAGCGCGAACGCGTACGGGGCGAGGCGCTGGGGTGCGCCGACCTCCTCCAGCACGATTTCCTGCCGACAGGTGACCGACCGCAGTCCGGCGACCGCGCGGGCGAAGGTTTCCGGGAGCGCGATCGGGGGGGCCATGCCGGCAGCCTATGCCGCCGCCCGTCCGGTCGTCGGCACGGCGCGCCGAGGGGCGCGGTCACGATCATCGGAGCGCGGAACGGGTCACCGCCGGCGGTCCGTACCGGTGTCGCGGGCCCCGTCACAAAAGGCGGCGGTGCCCGCTGGCGGCACCCGGCGGCGTGGCACGATTGCCGCGATGACCACCGACACCACGGGCACTGCCGCCCGAGACGGAGAACCCCGCCGCGGCGGGCCGGCCGACTCGCCCTTCGTCCGGGCCTGCCGCCGTGAGCCCGCCCCGCACACCCCGGTCTGGTTCATGCGCCAGGCCGGCCGGTCGCTGCCGGAGTACCGCGAGATCCGGGCCAACGTGGGGATGCTGGAGTCCTGCCGCCGCCCCGAGCTGGTCGCCGAGATCACCCTCCAGCCGGTCCGCCGGCACGGGGTGGACGCGGCGATCCTGTTCAGCGACATCGTGGTCCCGGTGGCCGCGGCCGGGGTCGACCTGGACATCGTGGCCGGCACCGGGCCCGTGGTGGCCGAGCCGGTGCGTACCGTCGAGGACGTCGAACGGATCCGCCCGATCACCCGGGACGATGTGTCCTACGTGGACGAGGCGGTCCGGCTGCTCGTCGCGGAGCTCGGCGACACCCCGCTGATCGGTTTCGCCGGCGCCCCGTTCACCCTGGCCAGCTACCTGGTCGAGGGCGGCCCGTCGCGTACCCACGCCAAGACCAAGGCGCTGATGTACGGCGAGCCGGAGCTCTGGCACGCCCTCTGCGACCGGCTGGCCGAGGTGACCCTCACCTTCCTGCGGGTGCAGGTCGACGCCGGGGTCTCCGCGGTGCAGCTCTTCGACTCGTGGGCCGGCGCGCTCTCCGAGGCCGACTACCGCCGCTACGTGCTGCCGCACTCGGCGTCGGTACTCTCCGGGCTGGCCGACGCGGGCGTGCCCCGGATCCACTTCGGGGTGGGCACCGGCGAGCTGCTCGGCGCGATGGGCGAGGCCGGCGCGGACGTGGTCGGCGTCGACTGGCGTACCCCGCTCGACGTCGCGACCCGCCGGATCGGCCCGGACAAGGCCGTCCAGGGCAACCTCGACCCGTGCCTGCTGTTCGCCCCGTGGCCGGTGGTGGAGGCCGAGGTGCGGCGGATCCTCGACCAGGGGCGGGCCGCCCCCGGTCACGTGTTCAACCTCGGCCACGGCGTGCTGCCGGAGACCGACCCCGACGTGCTGACCCGGGTGGTCGCGCTGGTGCACGACCTCTCCGCGCGGCCGGTCGAGCAGGGGAGATGACGGTGCGGCGGCCGTGGCGGGTGGCGGTCGTCGGTGGCGGGATCACCGGTCTGGCCGCCGCCGTCCGGTTGCGCGACCGCGCCCCCGCCGGCACCGAGATCACCGTGTACGAGCAGTCCGGCGCCCTCGGCGGCAAACTGCGCACCGGCGAGCTGGCCGGGCAGGCCGTCGAGTTCGGCGCCGAGTCGTTCCTGATGCGGGACCCGGCCGGCGCGGAGTCCGCCGCGGTCAGCCTGGTCCGCCGGCTCGGGCTGGCCGACGAGATCGTCCATCCCACCGTCGGGCAGGCCGCGCTCGCCGTGGACGGCGGGCTGCGCCCGGTCCCGGGCGGGACCCTGGTCGGCGTACCGGGGGACCTGGCGAAGGTGGCGGCGGTGGCGACGCCGGCCGCGCAGGCCGACCGCGACGGTGGCAGGCCGCTGCTCGGGCCGGACGAGGACGTGGCCGTCGGCGTGCTGGTCCGCCGCCGCCTCGGCGACCAGGTGGTGGACCGGCTGGTCGACCCGATTCTCGGCGGGGTGTACGCCGGCCGGGCCGACGACCTGTCCCTGGTCACCACGATGCCGGCGCTGGCCCGGGCGGCCCGGGTCGAGCACACCCTGGTCGGCGCGGTCCGGGCCGCCCAGGCCGCCGCGCCGCGCGCCCCGGGCACACCGGTCTTCGGCACCCTGGCCGGCGGGCTGAGCACCCTGGTCGAGGCGGCGGCGACCGCCAGCGGCGCGATCATCCGCCGGGACGCCGCGGTGCGCGAGCTGCACCCGACGGCGACCGGTTGGCGGCTGGTGGTCGGCCCGACCCGGGAGCCGGAGCTGGTCGAGGCCGACGCCGTGCTGCTCGCGGTGCCGGCCCGCCCGGCCGCCCGGCTGCTCGCCGGCCCGGCGTCCGAGGTGGCCGTGGCCCTCGCCGGGCTCGACTACGCCAGCGTCGCACTGATCACCATGGCCCTGCCCCAGCCGGAGCTGCCCGAACTCTCCGGGTTCCTGGTACCCGCCACCGAGGGCCTGCTGATCAAGGCGTCCACCTTCTTCACCACCAAGTGGGGACACCTGCGCCGGGCTGACGGGCTCGCCCTGGTCCGCGCCTCGGTCGGCCGGTACGGCGACGAGACGTCGCTCCAGCTGACCGACGACGACCTGGTCGCCACCGTGCACCGGGAGCTGTCCAAGGTGCTGGGCACGCCGCTGCCCACCCCGGTCGCCAGCCACGTGCAGCGGTGGGGCGGAGCCCTGCCGCAGTACGCCCCCGGCCACCTCGACCGGGTGGCCGCGGCCCGGACGGCGCTGCGCGCCGCCCACCCCACGCTGGCCCTGGCCGGCGCCGGTTACGACGGCGTCGGCATCCCGGTCTGCGTCCGCTCCGGCGAGACCGCGGCCGAGGAGATCATCACTGCCCTGGGAGGATCGGGATCATGACCGAGCAGACCAACGCGGCCCGGCTCAAGGAGCTGAACGCCACCGTTCGCTACACCATGTGGTCGGTGTACCGGGCCACCAGCCCGCTCCCGTCGCTGCGCGAGAACGTCATCGACGAGGTCGAGTCCCTCTTCGAGGAGCTGGCCGGCAAGGACGTGACGGTCCGCGGCACGTACGACGTCGCAGGCCTGCGCGCCGACGCCGACCTGATGATCTGGTGGCACTCCTCGTCCAGCGACGCCCTGCAGGACGCCTACCTGCGGTTCCGGCGGACCACGCTGGGCCGGGCGCTCACCCCGGTCTGGTCGCAGATGGCGCTGCACCGGCCGGCGGAGTTCAACAAGAGCCACATCCCGGCGTTCCTCGCCAACGAGGAGCCCCGGGCCTACCTCTGCGTCTACCCGTTCGTCCGCTCCTACGAGTGGTACCTGCTGCCGGACGCCGAGCGGCGGGAGATGCTCGCCGAGCACGGCCGGCTGGCCCGCGGCTACCCGGACGTGCGGGCCAACACGGTCGCCTCGTTCGCCCTGGGCGACTACGAGTGGATGCTCGCCTTCGAGGCCGACGAGCTGCACCGGATGGTCGACCTGATGCGCGACCTGCGGGCCTCCGGCGCCCGTCGGCACGTCCGGGAGGAGATCCCCTTCTACACCGGCCGCCGACGGTCGATCGCCGACATCGTCACCTGCCTGGTCTGACCGGCGACACGGAACGGGCCCCGGAGAAAGCTCTCCGGGGCCCGTCGCCGTTCGCGGGTCAGCGCACGTAGACCGGACTGTCGGCGATCACCCGGGGGCGGCCCGAGGTGCCCACCACCACGATCTTGATGGTGTGCCGGGCGCTGCCGGTCCAGCTCTTCGCCCAGACGATCCGACGGAACTGGGTGGTGCTGGACCTGAGGTCGACCGTGGCGGTCTTGACGCCGTCGATCCAGACCTCCGCCTGGCCCGAGGTCGAGGTCGTCGTGGCTACGAAGGCGACCGAGCGGCCGGTGAAGACCCAGGAGAGCGAGGCCTTGCCGGCGGTCGCGGTCAGCGCCGAGCCGCCCAGGTAGTTGCTGTTCGTGTAGGTCGTCCAGGTGCCGGTGCGGGTCGCCTTGGACTCCGGGATGAAGCTCGGGGTCCAGGCCGCCGAGGCGGTCGCGGTGTTGCCGGACCAGTCGTCGGCCCGCATCGACCAGGTGGTGGTGACCCCCGGCTTGGTCGTGGTGCCCGAGGCGCCGCTGGCGGCGAAGGTGCCGGTCGTCGGGGCGGTCAACGAGACCGACCGGACGGCGACGTTGTCCGCCGACCGCCAGCCCAGCGTGACCGGCACGACGGTGCTGCTCACCCCGCCGGTGCGTAGGGACAGCGTCGGCACCTGCGGGAAGGTCGGCGCGACGGTGTCCGCCACCACGGTTTGCGCCGGGGTCGCCGCGGTCCGGCCGAGGACGTGCACGCCGCGGACCTGGACGGTGTGCGAGCCGGGGGTCACGGTGAGGGCCGCGGACCGGGCGGTGCCGGCGGTCGTCGCCACCACCGCGCCGTCCACCAGGACCTCGAAGCGTGAGATCAGGGTGCTCGGCGTGCTCACCGACCAGGACGCGGTGACCGTGTTCTTCGTGTAGTAGGTGGTGCCGTTCTTCGTGCCGGTCAGGCCGGTCAGGGCCAGGCCGTACACGCTGGCGGCCTTGCTGCGGAGGACCGCGAGCTGGCCGTACAGGGCGTCACCGGGGCACTCGGTGGCCACCGCGTCGCGGTGCCCGGAGATCCGGTTGAAGACCACCTGCTCGCCCAGGTGGTACTTGCTTTCCACGCCGGAGGTGAGGGTGACCTTGTCTAACGGGTCGTTGCCGTACTGCCCGAGCTTGTACGCGGCGACGTGCGCGACGGCGTCCTGCACCACGGTGGGGATGCCGGTGTCGATGTAGGTGCCGAGCACGGCGATCGCGGCGTTGTCGGTGTTGAAGCCGTACGTGTGTGCCCCGGTCACCGGCTTGTCGATGCCGCCCTTGCGGCCCTCGAAGACGACCCCGCACTTGTCGACGAGGAAGTTGTAGCCGATGTCGTTCCAGCCGTTGCTCTTGACGTGGTAGACCTCGATGCCCCGGACGATGGCCGCCGAGTCGGCGCAGCTGTAGTCGTTGGTGCCGGCGGTGTGGTGCACGAAGAAGGCCTTGACCGTGGTCCCGTACGTCGGCGGGTCGGTGACGATCGACTCGTCGGCCTTCCAGTCCGGGCGGGTGACCACCTTCGGCGTGGGGACCGGGTTCGCGGGCGCGGTGGCGGTGGGCGCCACGGTGGGCGCGCTGGTGGTGGGCGCTGGGGCCGACGTGGTGGTCGGCGCGGGCGCGGTGGTCGCCGCCGGCGGGACGGTGGTCTCGGTCGGCGCCGGTGCGGTGGTCTCGGCCGGCACGGTCGCGGTCGGCGGGTCGGTCGGCGTGGTGTCGGTGGGGGCCGGGTCGGTCGGGGTGGGCTCGAGCGCCCGCACCTCGGCGACCGGCTGGAGGCGCTCCGGCCGGACGTGTCCGATGCCGGCCGCGCCGGCCTTGCTGCGCTTCGTCAGGCCCGGGTCGACCAGTTCCAGGCGCAGCCCGGCGGGAAGCTGGTCGCTGGTGCCGCCGCCGGCCGCCGTGGCCCGCACCTCGACCCCGTCGGACTGGCCGACCCAGAGCGGGTCCGTGCCGCCGCGCGCCTTGCCGGCGGTCGCCCTGGCGCCGGGCTCCGGACCGAAGTGGTTGTCGAGCTCCAGCGGCCGCCAACCGGACCACTTGCCGTCCACCGCGTGGGTGCGGACGGCGACCGCGCCCTTGAAGTCGACGCTGGGGTTCGCCCAGGTCACGCCGACCATGGCGAACCGTTCGGTGTCCCGCCTCGGGATCGTCACCTCGCGGCCGTTCGCGGCCGGGAAGGCCACGGTGTGCAGCGCCGTGCTGACCGGCCCCGCCCCCTCGCCCCACACGGCGCGGTCCTCGCCGAAGTCGGCAGCTGCCAGGCTCGCTGTCCCGGCGACGGCGGTGGCCACTATGGCGGCCCCGATGCCGGCCGTCCGGCGGTTCCAGCGGATCCCCGTCAATTTCACAGTTGAGTCCCTCCGAATGATCTCACTGGAGGGCTCAGCGCTGTCAACGCCCAGAGCGTTACCCCGCCCGGTCGCCGCGCGCCACGACGGCGGGGTGGGTCAGGCGCCGCGGCGCATCGGGGTGTGCGGGATGCCGTCCTCTACGTAGTGGGCGCCGCTGACGGTGAAGCCGTGCCCGGTGTAGAAGGCGACCAGGTGCGTCTGGGCCTCCAGCACGCACGGTCGGTCGCCGACCAGGGCGAGCGCCTCGGTCATCAGCCGCCCGGCCAGGCCGCCGCCGCGGGCCGCCGGGGCCACCACGACCCGGCCGATCCGCGCCACGCCGCCCGGGTCGGCCAGGATCCGCAGGTACGCCACGACGTCGCCGTCCCGGGTCAGCCAGAGGTGCCGGGTGCCCGGCTCGACGTCCCGGCCGTCCAGTTCCGGGTACGGGCACGCCTGCTCCACCACGAACACGTCGATGCGCAGCCGGAGCAGGTCGTGGAAGGTGCGGGCGTCCAGGTCGGCGAAGGCGGCGACCCGGACCTCGAGGGGCGGCGACGGCATTCCGCGATGGTAGGCCCCCCTCATCGGACGCCTCCGGGGCGGCGGTGCGGGTGGCCGGGCCGCCGCTCAGGCGGGGCGGGCGCCGACGGCGTCGCGGATCTCGGCGCCCTCCTTGCCTTCCTCGGCCCGGGCGCAGTGGGCGCAGCAGAAGAAGCGGCCGGAGACCTCGACGCCGTGACCGACTATCTTGATCTGGCAGTGCTCGCAGATCGGTGCCATCTTGTGGATCGCGCACTCGAAACAGTCGAAGGTGTGCACGTCACCGCTGACCGTGCGCACCTCGAACGCCATCCAGTAGTCGTTACCGCAAACCTCGCAGGTAGCCATTCCAAAACCCCCTGATACGGACACGTCACACCAGCGTCGAGCAACGGACACCTCCGGGTAACCGAAACCGGCGAATCTGATCCGGTTCCACGGCGAGTCGCTCCCGGCGTGTCGCGCGTTAGGCCTGGTGACAGCCTCGAACCCCGGAGGACCAAGTGATCAAGCGGAATAAGCTCTTCGGCAACCAGACCCGGGTCACCTTCTGCCTGCCCCGGGAGACCCCGCCCGGCACCGTGAGCGTCGTGGGCTGCTTCAACGACTGGCAGCCCGGCCGGCACGAGTTGGTGGCCCGCCGGGACGGCACCCGTACGGTGACCGTCCGGCTCGCTCCGGGCGAGTACCGCTTCCGCTACCTGGCCACCGGGGGCGTCTGGCTCGACGACGAGTCCGCCGACCAGGTGGACGACCGGGGCGGCACCCTCCTGCTCTGAGCGGTGGCCGGGTCAGGAGCCCTTCGGCTCCAGCCGGATCGAGACCGAGTTCACGCAGTGCCGGGTGTCCTTCGGGGTGAAACCCTCCCCCTCGAAGACGTGCCCCAGGTGGCTGTCGCACCGGGCGCAGCGGATCTCCGTACGGACCGTGCCGAGGGTGTTGTCCGGGATCTCCTTCACCGCGCTGGGGATGGCGTCGTCGAAGCTCGGCCAGCCGCAGTGCGAGTCGAACTTGGCGTCACTGCGGAACAGCTCCAGGCCACAGGCCCGGCAGTGGTAGACGCCGGGGGTCTTGGTGTCGACGTACTCGCCGGTCCACGGCCGCTCGGTGCCGGCCTCGCGGAGCACGTGGAACTCCTCTGGGCTCAGCCGGACCCGCCAGTCTTCCTCGGTACGGGGCACTTCACTCTCGTCAAGACTCACCGTTCAACGGTACGCCGGACGTCGGTGCCATCGCATATGGTCGCGCAATGGGTGGCACCAAGGCAGCGGCGGCGGAGATCCAGGTGGCCGGGCACACCGTACGGCTGAGCAGCCCGGACCGGGTGATCTTCCCGCAGCGCGGGTTCACCAAGGCGGACGTCTTCGGCTACTACCTCTCCGTCGGCGACGGGATCATGCGGGCCCTGCGGGACCGCCCGACGACGCTGCAGCGCTTCCCGGAGGGCATCGAGGGGGAGATGTTCTTCCAGAAGCGGGTGCCGGCCCGGGGCGTACCGCCGTGGGTGCGGACCGCGGAGATCAGCTTCCCCAGCGGTCGGACCGCCGCGGAGCTCTGCCCGGCCGACCTGGCGCACGTCGCGTGGGCCGCCCAGATGGGCACCGTGGTGTTCCACCCGTGGCCGGTCCGCGCCGCCGACGTGGACCGCCCCGACGAGCTGCGGATCGACCTGGACCCGCAGCCCGGCACCGACTTCGCCGACGCGGCCACCGCCGCCGGTGAGCTGCGGGCGCTGCTGGACGACCTGGGCGCCACCGGCTGGCCGAAGACCTCCGGCGGCCGGGGCGTGCACGTCTACCTGCGGATCCACCCGCGGTGGACGTTCACCGAGGTGCGCCGGGCCACCATCGCGCTGGCCCGGGAGCTGGAACGCCGCCGCCCCGAGCTGGTCACCACCGCCTGGTGGAAGGAGCAGCGGGGCAGCCGCGTGTTCGTGGACTTCAACCAGATGGCCCGGGATCGGACGATCGCCTGCGCGTACTCGCTGCGGGCCAACGCGCGGGCCACCGTCTCCACCCCGGTCGACTGGGACGAGCTTCCCGAGGTCGACCCGGATGACTTCCACCTGGGCAGCGTGCCGGCCCGGCTCGCCGAGCGGGGCGACCCGCACGCCGGCATCGACGATGCCCCGTGGGACATCACCCCGCTGCTGGAGTGGGCGGAGCGCGACGCCGCCGCCGGCCAGGGCGACCTGCCGTACCCGCCGGACCACCCGAAAATGCCCGGCGAGCCGAAGCGGGTGCAGCCCTCCAAGGACCGGGACCGGCCCCGGGACTGACCCGCTGCTCCCGCCCCCGGGTAACGATCATGTAACGAGCGCGAACCTTTCCCACGCCCCGACCGGTCTTCCTGGTCGTCGGCCCGTCGGGGGCCCCGGGAGGCGTCGGATGAAACTGGTGTGGAGGCGGGCCGTCGAGGCGCGCGGGCTGTTGCTCGCCGCCGCGGTCGCGGCCCTGGTCGCGGTCGCGTTGGTCGCCGGCCTCTCCGACTACAACCGCCGGGCCGTCGCCGCCGGGCAGCGGACGATGCTCCAGGCGGCGCCCGCCGAGGAGCGCAGCCTGCTGGTGAGCGGGTCGGGCGGTGCTGACGCCGCCGCGTACGCCGACCGGGACCGGGCGGTACGCGCCCAGTTCGCCGACGGCCTGGGCGGCGTGCCGGCCTCCGTCGCCGCCGCCCGCCACGGCACCGGGCGGGAGCTGACCGGCGACCTCGGCGCGGCCCGGGTCGGTGACGACCCGCTCTTCGCTGACCTCGCCACCCTCGACGACCTGGCCGGGCACGCCGAGCTGACCACCGGCGGGTGGCCCACGCCGGGGGCCAACCCGCTGCAGGTGACGCTGCCGGAGAAGGTCGCCGGCCAGCTCGGGCTGCGCACCGGCGACCGGGTGCCGCTCTTCGACCGCAGCGCCGAGCGGGCCGGCGAGGTGGTGCTCGCCGGCACCTGGCGACCCTTCGACCCGGCCGAGGCGTACTGGCGGCTGGCCCCCGGCGTCGGCGACGGCGGGGCGGGCGCGGTCACCTCGTACGGGCCGTTCGCCCTCGACCCGGCCGACTTCGCCCGTACCTTCCCCGGCTCCAGCTCGGCGTCCTGGCTGGTCGCGCCGGATCTCGCCGGGGTCGAGCCGAGCCGGCTGACCTCGGTCACGCAGGCCGTCGCCACGATCTCGGCGAAGGTCCCGGAGGCCACCGGTCTCGGCTCGTCCGCGCAGAGCGTCAGCACCATGGACCGGCTGACCGACCGGCTCGGCCGGGCCGACCTGGTCGGCCGGTCCGCCCTGCTCACCCCGCTGCTGCTGATCGTGGTCCTCGGCGGGTACGCGCTGGTGCTGGTCGCCGCGCTGCTCAACGAGGACCGGCGGGCGCAGACCGCGCTGCTGCGCGCCCGGGGCGCGGCCCGCGGCCAGCTCGCCGGCCTCGCCGTACGCGAGGCGACGCTGGTGGTGGCGCCGGCCGTGCTGCTCGCACCGGCGCTGGCCGGCGCGACGCTGCGGCGGCTCGGCGCCGGCACGGCGGACCTCCGGCTGGCCGACGGCGGCGCCGGCCCGGTCTGGGCGGTGGCGGTCGCCGCCGCGGTCGGCTGCCTGCTCGCCATGGTGCTGCCGGCGCTGCGCCGGGCCGGCACCTACGTCGCCGACATGGCGGCCCGCTCCCGCCCCACCCGGGGGGCCGCGGTGCAGCGGGCCAGCGTCGACCTCGCCCTGGTGGCGCTCGCCGTGCTCGCCTGGACCCAGCTGCGGCAGTACTCCTGGCCCCTCGCGGGGGCCGGTGGGCGGCTCGGCATCGACCCGCTGCTGGCCGCCGCGCCGACCCTCGGCGGGCTGGCCGGGGCGGTCGTCGCGCGGCGCCTGCTACCCCCGGCGACCCGCGTCGCCGAGCGGTGCGTCGACCGGCGGCCCTGGACGGCGTCCCTGTTCGGGATGTGGCAGGCGGGCCGGCGCCCGCACGCCGGGCCGGTGCTCCTGCTCGCCCTGGCCGTCGGTGGCAGCACCCTCGCCTGGTCGTTGGTGGCCTCCTGGGAAGGCTCGCAGCGCGACCAGGCCCAGCACCGCGTCGGCGCCGACCTGCGGCTGGACGAACGCAGCGGCGTCGCCCCGGCCGGCCGGGCCGCCGGGCTGGCCGCGGTGCCGGGGGTGGACCGGGTGCTGCCGGCCTGGCGGGACGACGTCCGGGTCGGCCGGGACGAACTGCCGGCGACCGTGGTGAGCCTGGACGCGGCGGGTGCCGCCGGCACGCTCCGGCTGGACGACGCCGCCGGCGGGGCGTCCGCCGCCGACCTTCTCGACCGGCTGGCCCGGGGCCGCGCCGCGCCGGCCGGGACCGCCCTGCCGGCCACCGCGCGGCAGCTCACCGGCGCCGTCCGCACCCCGGCCCAGGCGTACGGGAATCCGCGGGTGGAGGTGACGGCGCTGCTCACCACCGACGGCGGTCCGGCGTGGCGGCTGCCGCTGGCCACCGCGCGCGGCGACGGCCGGCTCGTGCCCTTCACCGTGCGGCTGCCCGACACCGGTGGCGCCACGCTGCGCCTCGCCGGGTTCGAGGCGGACGGGGGCGAGGCGACCGGCGACAGCTACCGGCTGCGCATCGACGGGCTCGGACTGGTCGACACGGCGGGCGCCCGGCTGCCGCTGGCCCTGACCGGTGGGTGGAACCTCGCCGACGCCAGGCAGGGACCGATCCGGCCGGCCCGCGTCGGGGGCTCGAGCGTCGACGCCACGTACCAGCCGGTTATCCCCGATGGCGGCCGGTTCGCCGACCTGCCGCCGTCCCGGTTCGTCGTGGTGCCGGACGGTGACAACGTGCCGGCGCCAGCGCTGCTGACCTCCCGGGTCCGGGCCGCGCTGAACGTCCGCACCGGCGACACGGTCACCCTCTCGCTGGCCGGGGTGACCCTGCCGGTGCGGGTGGTCGGCGAGGTCGAGGCCGTTCCCGCGACCGCCGACAGCGGCGGCGGGGTGCTGGTCGACCTGCCCGCGGCGACCGACTGGCTGCTCAGGCACCAGGGCACGGTCCGGCCGGTGCCCGAGTGGTGGCTGCGCATCGACCCTGCCGGGCACGCCGGGGCGGCGACCGCGCTCGCGGGGCTGCCCGGGGTGACCGTGCTCGACCGGCGCGCGGTCGCCGCCGAGGCCGCCCGGGATCCGTACTGGCTCGGGGCGCGGACCGGGCTGCTCGCGGCCGCCCTCGGTTCGGTGGTGCTGGCCCTGGTCGGCCTGGCGGTCGACGTCTGGGCCACCGCCCGACGCCGGCTGGGAGAGTTCGCGGTGCTGCACACGTTGGGCGCCGCGCCCCGGCTGCTGGCCCGGGCGCTCCTGGCCGAGCAGGCTTTCCTGGCCGGCATCGGGGTCGGCGTCGGGCTGCTGGTGGGGGCCGGCGTCGCGGCGACGATGGTGCCCCTGGTGATCCTCACCCCGGCCGCCGGCCGGCCGGTGCCCGACGCCGCCTTCCTGCTGCCCTGGACACCGATCGGGCTGACCGCGCTCGGACTGCTGGTGGCGGCCCTCGCCTTCAGCGCCGTCATCACCACCGGCATCCGGCAGCGGGTCGCCGCCCTGCAGCTGCGGATCGGGGGAGATCAGTGAGCGAGCGAATCATCCGGCTCGGTGCGACGGGAACTCGTCGCGACGGCGAGCGAGGCGAGGCGGCGCGATGAGTGTCTTCGGGGTGGTTCGGCGGGTGCGGGCCCACGGCGGGCACTTCCTGCTGCTGGCGGTGCTGACCCTGGTCACCGCGCTGCTGATCACGGCGGTGCCCCGGGTCGCCGACCGGCTGACCGGGCAGGGGCTGCGGGAACACGTCGCCGCGCAGCCGGTGGCCCGCCGGGACCTGCTCTACACCACGGCGGAGAAGCCGGTCCTGGGGGCGAGCCGGTCGGTGGCCGCCCTGCGCGCCGGCGAACTGGACACGCTCCAGCAGCGGATGCCCCCGGCCGTGGGGCAGTCGGTCGGCGAGCGGTGGTACACGGCGCGGACGGGTTTCGCCCGGCTCACCGGGCCGGAGCTGACCTCCGACAAGGGACTGATCGACCTCAGCCTGCGCACCATGGGCGGGGTTCGGGAGGCGGCCGGCCTGGTCGAGGGGCGGTGGCCGGAGAAGGGCGTGACCGACGACGGCGACGTCGAGCTGGCCCTCGCCGAGACGGTCTCCCGCCCGCTGGGGCTGCGCGCCGGCAGCCGGCTGCGGCTGTCCGTCCTGGACGCCGACGGCAGACCGCTGAAGGCGAAGAAGATCACGCTGGTGGGCGTGTTCCGGCCGACCGACCCGAGCGACGGGATCTGGGACGCCCTCCCGTCGATGCTGCGGCTCACCCCGCCCATAGGGGACGGCGAGCCGTACCTGAGTGTCGGGGTGACCGCCGACCCCGGCTTCGACGCGTTGGCCGCGGCCGGCTGGCCGGTCGGCTTCGCCTGGCGGTACCGGATCTCGCCGGACCGGATCAGCCCGGGCCAGCTCGGCGAGCTGATCGACGGGCTGGCCACCCTGGACCGGACCCGCCCGGCGGGGCTCACCGTCACCCAGGGCGTGGACATCCCGCTGCGGCGGTTCGCCGAGTCGCTGGCCGCCGCCCGTACGCTGCTCGCCGTCATCGCCGCCGGGCTGCTCGCCACCCTGGCCGGCCTGACCGTGCTCGCCGCCCGGCTGTCGGCGCGCCGACGCCGGGCCGAGTACGTGCTGCTGCGCGCCCGGGGCGGCTCGACCGGCGCGGTGCTGCGCCGCGCACTGGCCGAGTCGGCGCTGGTGCTGCCGTTCGCGGCCGGGGCCGGCTGGCTGCTCGGCGGCCTGCTGCCCGGCGGCGGCTCGCAGCTGCGCTGGGTGCTGCTCGCCGCCACGCTGGCGACGCTGGCGCTGCCGGTCGCCGCGCTGACCGGGCAGCGCGCGTCCGGCCGGGACGACCTGATCGGCGCCCGGTCCGCCGCCGTCCGGCTCACCGTCGAGGTCAGCCTGCTCGGCGTGGCCGTGCTCGGAGCGTTCCTGCTGCGGCGCCGGGGACTGACCCTCGGCGGGTCGGTGGACCCGCTGCTGGTGTCCGTACCGGTGCTGGTGGCGGTCGCCGCGGCGATACTCGCACTGCGCGCGTACCCGTGGCCGTTGCGACTGCTCAGCCGGGCCGCCGCCCGGGCCCGGGGCAGCGTCGCCTTCCTCGGCACGGCGCGGGCCGGTCGGGCCGCCGCGACCGCGCCGCTGGTGGTGGTGGTGCTGGCGATCGCGACGGCCGCGTTCTGCGGGGTGGTGGCCGCCGGCATCGAGGCCGGCCGGGACCGGGCCGCCTCCCGCGCCGTCCCCGGGGACGTGCTGGTCGACGGGGAGCGGTTCGCCCCGGACACCACGGCGGCGCTGGCCGGGCTGCCCGGGGTGCGCGCGGTCGCCCCGATGCTGGTGGAGCCGGCCCAGCGCCCGTACGCCGACGCCGCCGGCCGGTTCGGCGGGATCGGGGAGACGCAGGTCCTGCTGGTCGACGGCGCCACCTTCGCCGAGGTGGGCCGCCGCGCCGGCGTCGCGGTGCCCGACGTGCTCCGCACCGCCGGTGACGGCTCGACGCCGTTGCCGGCGCTGGTCTCCCCGGCGCTGGCCGCGGACCTCGCCGAGGCGGGGCTCGCCGACGCCGCGGGGCGGCGCCCGGCCTGGCTCGACGTCCAGGGCAACCGGCTGCCGGTGCGGGTGGCCCGGACCGTCGACGAGTTCCCGCTGGAGGACCGGAACACGGAGCGGTTCGCGGTGCTGCCCTGGCCGGCGCTGCCGGCGGACGCCCCGCATCCGCTGGTCCCCACCGGCTTCGTGCTGGCCGGTGACGGCATCGACGCGGCGGCGGTGAGCCGGGTGGTCGACGAGGGGCAGCGCCGCTACCAGCGCGGCGGCGTGGTCACCGGCGGGGAGCGGCCCCGCCAGCCGGAGGTGCGCACCTGGTCGGCCGTGCGGGCGGAGCTCGGCGGCAGCGGGGTGAACGGGCTGCTGGTCTTCGGTTTCACCATCGGCGCGGCCGGCGGCGCCGCGCTGGGCCTGCTCGCGCTGGCGTTCGCGGTGCTGGCCGGGGCGCGCGGCCGCGGTGAGGTGCTGTCCCGGCTGCGCACCATGGGGCTGTCCCGGCGGCAGTGGCGGGGGCTGCTGCTGGTCGAGCTGACCCCGCTGGTGCTGGTCTCGGTGCTCACCGGCGCGCTGGTCGGCGCGCTGCTGCCCCTGCTGTTGACCCCCGTCCTCGGTCTGCCCGCGTTCACCGGGGGCGCCGCGGTGCGGGTGCGTTTCGAACCCGGTCTGGTCGCCGGCGTGCTCGGGCTGGCCGTGCTGGCCCTCGGCTTCGCGGTCGCCCTCGAGGCCCTGAACAACCGCCGGATGCGCCTCGGTGAGGTGCTCCGGCTCGGAGAGGAGAGCTGAGATGACAGCCACCGCCGAGGCGTCCGTCGTGCCGGACCTGGCCGCCCTGCAACAGCGGGCCGCGCAGCGCGCGGCCGAGCGGGCCGGCGGCCAGGACCGGCTGCGCGGGCACATCGTCTGCGACGGCCTGGTCCGGATCTTCAAGACCGAGGGGGTGGAGGTGGTCGCCCTGCAGGGGCTCGACCTGGTCATCGACCGGGGCGAGCTGGTCGCGATCGTGGGCGCCTCCGGCTCGGGCAAGTCCACCCTGCTCAACATCCTCTCCGGGCTGGACACCCCCACCGCCGGCATCGCCCGGGTCGCCGAGTACGACCTGCTCGCCCTGTCGCACCGGCGCCGGCTCAGCTACCGGCGGGAGATGGTCGGCTTCGTCTGGCAGCAGACCGGCCGCAACCTGCTGCCGTACCTGACCGCGGTGGAGAACGTGGAGCTGCCGATGAAGCTGGCCGGCGGGCGCGGCCGGCGGGCCCGCCGGGAGCGGGCCCGGGAGCTGCTCGACCTCGTCGGGGTCGGCTACTGCGCGGAGCGGCGGCCGGGCCAGCTCAGCGGCGGCGAGCAGCAGCGCTGCGCCGTCGCGGTGGCGGTGGCCAACGACCCGGAGGTGCTCTTCGCCGACGAGCCGACCGGCGAGCTGGACGAGGCGACCGGCGCGGAGGTCTTCGCCGCGCTGCGGACCATCAACGCCGAGCTGGGCGTGACCATCGTGGTGGTCACCCACGACAACGCGGTGGCCGGCCAGGTCCGCCGGACCGTCGCGATCCGCGACGGTCGGACCGCCTCCGAGGTACGCCGCACCGCCCGGCTCGCCGCGGACGGCAGCACCGAGCTGGTCAGCGAGGAGTACGCGGTGCTGGACCGGACCGGTCGGATGCAGCTGCCCACGGCCTTCGTCGACGCCCTGGCCCTGCGCGACCGGGTCCGGCTCAACCTGGCACCCGACCACGTCGAGGTGCGGCCCGGCGACCGGGCGCACGAACGGAGAGAGGCATGACCGAGCAGTTGTCCGTGGCGCCGGTGGGCGCGGCCACCACCGACCAGGTGGTCCGGGTCGACGGGGTGAGCCGTACCTTCGGCCGGGGCGAACACGCGGTGCACGCCGTCCGGAACGTCTCGTTCTCCGCCGCGCGGGGTGAGCTGGTCGCGGTGCGGGGCCGGTCCGGCGCCGGCAAGACCACGCTGCTCAACCTGGTCGGCGGGCTGGACCGGCCGGACTCGGGCCGGGTGCGGGTGGCCGGGCACGACGTGACGGCCGCCGGTGAGCGGGAGCTGCTGCGGCTGCGTCGGGGGACGATCGGTTTCGTGTTCCAGACCTTCGGGCTGGTGCCGATCCTGTCCGCGGCGGAGAACGTCGGCGTGCCGCTGCGGCTGGCCCGGGTGCCGGCGGCCGAGCGGGAGCAGCGGGTCGCGGTGCTGCTGGAGCTGGTCGGCCTCGGCGGGCACGCCGCGCAGCGCCCGTACGAGCTGTCCGGCGGGCAGCAGCAGCGGGTGGCGGTGGCCCGCGCCCTGGCGAACGAGCCGGACCTTTTGATCGCCGACGAGCCGACCGGCCAGCTCGACTCGGAGACCGGGCGGTCCATCATGGACCTGCTGCGGGCGGTGGTGCACGCCCGCGGCATGACCGCGCTGGTGGCCACGCACGACCCGGCCCTGATCGAGCTGGCCGACCGTACCCTGACCCTGCGCGACGGACACCTGGTCGACGTCTGACGCCCGCGGCTGCGGCGGCTCGGCTCCTGGCCGTCAGAGCGCCAGCTTCATCCCCTCGTGGCTGGCGACGAAGCCTAGGTCGCGGTAGAAGCGGTGGGCGTCGGCGCGGGTCTTGTCCGTGGTGAGCTGCACCAGCGCGCAGCCGCGCTGCCGGGCCTGGTCGACGGCCCAGGCCATCATCTCCCGGCCGAGCCCGCGGCCCCGCCGGTCGGAACGGACCCGGACCGACTCGATCAGGGACCGCTCCGCGCCGTGCCGGCCCAGCCCCGGGATGTACGTGATCTGCATGCAACCGACCAGCTCGCCGCCGGCGTCCGCGACGACCAGGTGGTTGCGCGGGTCGGCGTCGATGTCGGCGAACGCCTTCTCGTACGCCTCGTCGACCTCGGTGAAGTCGCGGGCCTTGCCCAGCACGTCGTCGGCGAGCAGGGCGATGATGGCGGGCAGGTCGGCCCGGACGGCGTCGCGGAAGATCACGTCGGTCATGCCGGCAGCCTGACACAGCGACACCGGGCGATGTGCGGGCGTCTGTTGCCGGCACCGGGCAGCATGTGCGCCATGGAGCTCCTGCTGCTGCCGTTCCGCTGGATCTGCCGGGGTCTCGTCTGGTTCGCCAACTCGCCGCGGACGCTCATCACGTCGTACCTGCTGATGATCGTGGTGGCGGGCGTCCTCTACAGCCACGCCGAGCACAAGAGCGCCGCCGACTCGGTCTGGTGGGCGGTGGTCACCGCCTCCACCGTCGGGTACGGCGACATCTCGCCCGCCAGCTGGCAGGGGCGCACCCTCGCCGCGCTGCTCATCTCCACCATGGTGCTGCTGGTCATCCCGCTGATCACCGCGCACTTCGCCAGCCGGCTGATCGTCGACGACGACGCCTTCGAGCACGCCGAGCAGGAGGAGCTCAAGGCCGACGTCCGGCGGATGCGCGCGCTGCTGGAGGAGCTCGCCGCCCGGCAGGGCCTCCAGGTGCCCGAGCCGGAGCGCCGCGAACCGCTCAACGCGCCGGACAGCGCAGCCCCGCTCTGGGAACGGTCAAGGAGATCAAATAGGCGTCGACGGCGGCGGTGACGCAGGCGGTCTGCGGGTACGCCGTGTGCCCCTCGCCCTCCCAGGTCAGCACCCGGCCGACGCCGAGCATCGAGGCCAGCGCGGCGGTCTGCTCGTACGGCGTGGCCGGGTCGCCGGTGGTGCCGACCACCACGACCGGCGGCGCGCCCACCGCCCTGCCGGTCGGGTACGGGTCCCGCCCGCCCGGCCACTCCACGCAGCCCAACATGCCCACCGCCAGCGCCGACCCGAAGAGCGGGTACTTCTGCCGCCACTGCGACTGCAGCTGACGGATCTGCTCCCGGGTCGGCTTCTCGGTCTCGTCGGCGCAGTTCACCGCGAGGTTGGCGTCAAAGAGGTTGGAGTAGTGCCCGTCGTCCTCGCGGCCCGCGTACGCGTCGGCGAGCTTGAACACCTCGGTCGGGTCGCCGCCCTGCAGCCGGTCGATCGCCCGGGCCAGCTCCTGCCACCCGGACTCGGTGTAGAGCGAGGAGATGACCGCGTAGAAGACCCAGCCCGAGGTGGCCTCCCGCCCGTCCGTGCCCCGGACCGGGGAGACCTTCGCCTTGTCGATGGCGGCGGTGACCGCGCCCCGGGCGTCCGGGGCGATCGGGCAGCGGCCGGCGTTGGCCCCGCACCACCGGGCGAAGTTGTCGAACGCCCGCTCGAAGCCTTTCGCCTGGCTCTCCGACCCGGCGATCAGCTTCTGCTGCGGGTCCACCGCGCCGTCGAGCACCAGGGCCCGGACCCGGTTCGGGTAGAGCTGGGCGTAGGTCGCGCCGAGCAGGGTGCCGTACGAGTAGCCGAGGTAGGTGAGCTTGTCGTCGCCGACCGCCGCCCGCACCGCGTCCATGTCCCGGGCCGCCTGCTCGGTGCCGTAGAGCGGGAGCTGGCCGCCGTACCTGGCGCCGCAGCCCTGCCCGATCCGCTTGTTGAGGTCGACGAAGCCGGCGAACGACGCCTGGCTCTCCGGGTCTGGGTCGTAGCCGAAGCTGGCGTCCAGGTCGGCGTCCGAGATGCACTTGACCGGGCTGGACCGGGACACCCCCCGCGGGTCGAAGCCGACGATGTCGAAGCGGTCCGTCACCGCGGCGGGCAGCCCGCCGAACGCGGAACCGAACGAGAGGTAGACGGCGGTGTCCACGCCGGACGCGCCGGGACCGCCCGGATTGACCACCAGCGATCCGATCCGGTCGTGCTGCTTGTTCGACCGGATCCGCAGCAACGCGATCTCGAAGGTCGCCCCGGCGCCGGGCCCGGCGGTCGCGCCGGTCGCGGCGCCGCCGCCCCAGTTCCGCGGTACGGCGATCCGGGCGCACTCGTAGCGCATGCCCGCTGCGCCCCGGCCGACCAGCTCGTCGGGCACCTCCGGGCAGGCGCGCCAGGTCGGTGCGCTGCCGGGGGCGGCCGCCTCGCCCTGGCTCTCGGTCCGCGGGGCGAACGCCGGCAGCGTGCAGCCGGCGGTGACCACCACGGCCGCGGTGAACCCGGCCAGGGTGAGGCGGACCCGGCGGATCCGGTCGGAGAAGCGGGTCACGTGGGAGCCTTCCGTGATCGTGTCGACGGCCAGGCTACGCCGGGCCCGGTGCGCTGCCGACGGTCGCCGCGGGATCCCCGCGCAGCACCTGGTCCACGTCGTAGCGGACCGGGCGCTCCAGCTGGTCGTAGCGGCAGGAGCGGGGATCACGGTCGGGCCGCCAGCGGACGAACTGCGCGGTGTGCCGCAGCCGGTCGCCCTCCATCGCGTCGTAGCCGACCTCGACCACCAGCTCCGGCCGGAGCGGCTCCCACTCGAGGTTCTTCGTGCCGGTCCACCGGCTCACCCCGCCGGGGATGCGCTGGCCCCGCTCATGGTCGCCGTGCACCCACGGGTGGTCGCCGGCCACGTCCCGGTACGGCTCCAGCTCGGTCAGCAGCTCCTTGCGGCGGGCCGCGGTGAACGAGGAGCTGACCCCGATGTGGTGCAGCACGCCGGCGTCGTCATACAGGCCGAGCAGCAGCGAGCCGACCACCGGACCGGACTTGTGCCAGCGGAAGCCGGCCACCACCACGTCGGCGGTGCGGGCATGCTTGACCTTGAACATCAGCCGCTTGCCCGGCGCGTACGGCAGGTCGGCCGGCTTGACGATCAGGCCGTCCAGCCCGGCGCCCTCGAAGACGTCGAACCAGCGGCGGGCCGTCTCCGGGTCGGTGGTCACCTGGGTGACGTGCACCGGCGGGCGGACCTTGGCCAGCGCCTGCTCCAGCCGGGCCCGGCGCTGCGGATAGGGCTGGTCGAGCAGCGCCTCGTCGTCGATGGCCAGCAGGTCGAAGGCGACGAAGTCGGCCGGGGTGGTCTCGGCGAGCAGCTTGACCCGGGAGGCCGCCGGGTGGATGCGCTGGGCGAGCAGCTCGAAGTCGAGCCGGGGCTGGCCGCCCGGCCCGTCCCGGCGGACCACGATCAGCTCGCCGTCGACCGCGCACCGGTCCGGCAGCTGGGCGCGCGCCTGCTCGACCACCTCCGGGAAGTAGCGGGTCATCGTCTTGCCGCCGCGGCTGGCCAGCTCGACCTCGTCACCGTCGCGGAAGATGATGCAGCGGAACCCGTCCCACTTCGGCTCGTAGGTCATGCCGGGGGCGGAGGGGAGCTGGGGCACGCTCTTGGCCAGCATCGGCTCGACCGGGGGATTGATCGGCAGGTCCACGGCGACCAGTCAATCAGACGGGGCCGACAGCCGTGAGGCAGATCACCGCCGGTGCGGTGCGGCGTGTCCCCGCCCGGCCCGTTAGTCACCCGCGTGCGGATGATGAAACCGCAGGTCAGAGCTACCTTCGCCGGGTGCGGGAGTGGGTGTGCGGCTGCTGCGGGCGCTGGCGGGTCAGTGTGGAGCTGATCCGGGGGCGGTACCGCTACCGGTTGGCGCACCGCTACCGGCCTGAGTTCGGCGGCGGCGCGAACGTCGTCGGCGAGGTCTCCTCGGTGGCCGAGCTGGAGGAGTTGCTGCGCCGGCACGCCCCGGTCGGCCTGGCCGACCTGCGCGAGGCCGCCTGAGCCCCCGCGCCCGCTGGATCCCACCACAGCCGCCAGCGACCGCGCCGGGCGGCCCACCCGCGTCGGCCGTACGCTGGCGGGGTCCGACTCGACCGTGGGGGTGCGTACCGTGCCGGAGCTGACCTACCCGGACGTGGGCGCCACCCGCGAGGGGCCGTTGCCGTCCGGCTGGCGGCACGTCCGGCACCGGGTCCCGCTGCCCGCGGGGTCGTTCGCCGCCGCCGGCGCGGCGGTCCTCGGCTGGCGGTTGCACCGCGCGGCGGGCATCCGGATCGAGGCCGACGCGCCGCGGGCCGCCCCCGGGGTCCGGGTCGTCTCCGGCCTGGGCGTCGGGCCGCTGCGGCTCGCCGCGCCCTGCGCGGTGGTCTGGGCCGTTGACGACGAGTGGCGGGCCGGCTTCGGGTACGGCACGCTGCCCGGTCACCCGGCGCGCGGCGAGGAGGCCTTCGTGGTCACCCGGGACTCCTCCGGCGCGGTCTGGTTCGAGGTACGTGCCTTCAGCCGCCCGGACCGCTGGTTCATGCGCGCCGCCGGGCCGGCCGGCGGGGCCTTCCAGCGCGGGTACGCCTGGTGGCTCGGCCGTACCCTCCGCCGGCTCTGCACCCGTCCCTGACCCGATCCGCCAGCCGGGGACGCGGCGGGCGTCAGAAGCGGGCGAAGGAGCGGATCGGGGCGCGCGGGCCGTAGCGCGGGGCGTGCACGCCGGCCGCCTCCAGCAGCAGGCAGACCCGCCCCCGGTGGCCCCGGAACGGCTCCAGCAGGGCCAGCATCCGGGCGTCGTCCCCGCGCGGCTCGCCCGCGAGGGCCCAGGCCACGGTGTTCGGGATGTGGTAGTCGCCGACGCTGACCGCGTCCGGGTCGCCGTACGCGATCCGCACCACCTCGGCGGCGGTCCACGGCCCGATGCCGGGGATCGCGGTCAGCCGGCGGGTGGCCTCCTCGGCGTCCGCGCAGCGTTCCAGGCGGTCGGCGGCGGCGGCCGCGCGACGCAGCGTCTCGGCTCGCCGCTGCTCCACCCCGAACGGGTGGAAGACCCAGTACGGCGCGGCGGCCACCGCGGCCGGCTCCGGGGGCAGCAGCAGCGGCTGCAGCGGCCCCGGCGCCGGCTCGTGGAAGTGCCGCACGGTGGCCGCGTACGCCCGGTAGGCCTCCTTGCCGGTGACCTTCTGCTCGAAGACGGCCCGCAGCAGCCGGGGGAAGAGCTGCCCGGTGGCGGGCATCCGCAGCCCACGGTGCTGGGCGGCGAGCCGGGCCACCACCGGGTGCGCGGCGGCGAGGTCGGCGAAGCCGGTGAGGTCGTCGCGGAGCCCGGCCACCGCGTCCGCCCGGTCGACCACCCAGCCGGCGCCCGGTCCGTACCCCTCGGCGACCAGTTCGTCGGCCGCTGGCCGCAGGGCGAGGGTGGCCGGCCCGGCCGGGGTGCGGGTGGCCCACCAGAAGGTGCCAGCGGCGATCCGGGCGCACGGGTCGTACGGGCTGAAGGTCAGCGCCCGGACCGAGGCGGCCAGGCGGTAGCCGGCCGGCGGGCGCAGCGTCCGGTGGGCGGCGGGAAGCGTCACCCCAGCCACTCTGCCACGAGGCCTCCCCGTGACGGGCGACACCGCCGACGCGCGGGGCGTCGGCGGTGCCGCCGAACCGGAGCGGACCGGCCGGATCCGGCCGTGGGTGCGGGTTGGGTGGACCTCGGCGGCGCGCCTGGTGACGTGGGCGTCCGCCGCCCTTGCCGCTCCGGGACGCGGGGGCGTTGCCGGTACGCCGGCGTTCAGGTTCACGACGGTGGCCGGCCGCGCCCTCCCCGGCTGCGACCGGCCACCGTGTCCGTGCGGTGCGGGATCAGTACGAGTACCCCGAGCTGCTGCCGTCGGAGCTGCCCGAGTCACCGGACGCGGGCGGGGCGACCGCCTTCGGCGTGCCGGTGGGCAGGCAGGTCAGGTTCTTCTTGCCGTTCGGGTCGACCACGAACCAGGTGCCGCCGACCCCCTGGCCCTTCCACTGGCCGGGCTTCTTGTCACCGATGTAGCGGTAGACCGGCCAGCCCCCGACGGTGATCTGCCGGGTGCCGTCCTGGCGGGTGACGGTGCCGGCCTTTTCCTCGGAGACGCCCTCGAGCTGCGGGTTGCCGTCGGTCAGCGCGGGCGGCCAGACCTGGGCGCACTTGTCCACGCAGTTGGAGGACGGCGGGTCGGCGGAGTCCTTGTCGAAGCGGTAGAGGATCCAGCCGTCCTGGTCCATCACGACGTTGCCCATTCGGGGCACCTTCTTGCCGACCAGCTGGTCGGTGAGCCGGACGTCCGCCGGGGGCGCCTTCTCGGGTGCGGGGGCGTCCGCGGTCGCGGAGGCCTCCGGTTCGGCCGCCGCGGTGGGTTCGGCCGCGGCGACGGCTACCGGCTCGGCCGCGCTCGAGTTCGCCCCGTCGTAACCCGCGGGAGCGCAGGCCGTTAGTGCGACCATCGCGCTCGCGACGATGACGGTCGTCCGCTTCAGGTGTGCCACGTGCCCTCCTCATTCTTGGCAGTTCACCGGGTAGTACGGGTGGTTCGCTGTCAAGGTTGAAGGGGAAAGAGTGCTCCATTTCACAATGGACCGATTGAACCGTTCCGGCCCCCGGCGCGTATGGGAGCACGTCGGGTCATCCTCGCCCGGGCACGCCGAAGCGGCGCCGGGCGATGTCGCTGCCCGGCGCCGCCGTCGTGGCGGGTCAGAGGTCGGCCACCGTCACCAGCGGGCTGGCGATCCCGTTGACGTCGACCGACTGCACCTGGAGCTTCGCGATGTCGTTCTGGGTCGCCGAGGTGGACGCGCTCAGCTCCAGCGGGAGCTGATTGGTGCTCGTCCCGTACCCGCCGCCCGGCACCGACCAGGTGGAGACCACCTCGCTGGTGTTGTTCCTGCGGACCACCACGAGCCGGCAGGTCCGCGGCCCCGGCAGCCTGGTGAGCTGAACGCTGATCTGTGTGCCGTACTCCTTCGCGGCCAGCCACATCGTGGTCTTCACGCCGGTGCCCGGATCGGTCGCGTCGTGCGGCTCGCCCTCGACCGGTTCCTTCTCGCCGCCGATCCCGTTGCCGGACTTCGTCGGCCCCGGCGACGGCGGGCCGGTCACCGGGTTGGTCAGGGTCGGCTCGGCCTGCGGGATCCGGTTGTCGTCCCCGCTGCCCGCGAAGCCGGCGATGCCGACGCCGCTCAGACCGCCGAAGACCACCACGGCCGCCGCCGTGGCGAGGAGCTGCCGGAACCGGGTACGCCGGCGGTGCTGCCGCACCGCCACCAGCGTCCGGTCCAGCAGGGCCGGGTCGGTCTGGGTCTGCTCCAGCGCGGTCATCGTCTCGCCGTCGATGCCGGCGAGCATCCCCACCACGGGGACCATGGTCTCCAGCTCCGCGGCGCACGCCCAGCAGGTGGCGAGGTGCTCCTCGAACCGTTCGGCGTCCTGCTGGTCGAGCACGCCGAGCGCATACGCGGCCACGTCCATGTGGTCTGCCCGGCTCATTCCGTCACCCCCCGTTCCTGCAGAGCCGTGCGCAGCGCGCGCAGCGCGTAGTAGACGCGCGACTTGGCGGTGCCGAGCGGAAGGCCCAGCTCCTCGGCCGCCTCCGGCACCGTACGCCCCCGGAAGTACGTCGCCACCAGGATCTCCCGGTGCGACTGGCTCAAGGTACGTAGCGCGTCGGCGACCGTCATCGTGCGCAACACCCGGTCCGTGCTGTCCGCCTCGGCGAACGCGGTCAGGTCCCGGTCGTACGTCTCCGGCGGGCGGGCCTGTTCGCTGCGATGCTCGTCGATGGCGATCCGCCGCGCCACGGTGACCAGCCAGGGACGCAGCGATCCCTGGCCATGCGTGCCGAGCCGGTGCGCGTTGCGCCAGGCCCGCAGGAGCGTCTCCTGGACGATGTCCTCGGCGCGCTGCCGGTCACCCCCGGTCAACCGCATCACGAACATCAGCAGCGGACCGGCGTGCTCCGCGTAGAGCAGCCGGATCAACTGGTCGGAGTGGCTGGCCTCAGGGGACGTCGCCTGGTGACGCCCGGGCGCCGGTCGCGGCGGCACCGGATCATTCTGGCGATCCGTGGGGCGCGCGTCGACCCCACGGCCCGTCTTCGACGCACGCGACCGGGGCTGCGCCCGGGCGAACATCCATCCGGGCCTCGCCACCCCGCCGTGCCAGCCGGCCGCCACCGCATGCATGCAGACCTCCGGGTGTCCAGTGACATCAGCCGGCCCCCACGGGCATGGCCGTCCGGGAATACGGAGTGACCCGCCCAGCGGATCAACGGCGCACGGAAAAAATTCCGGGCGGGGGTGGGGTGGAGGCGGTGGCCTCGGCGTCGTGCACCACGCCGGCGCCGCCGGCGAACCGGTCCAGCTCCTCGCCGGCCAGCACCCGGCCGGGGAACCAGTCGCCGGCCGCCCGCCGGGTCAGCTCCGGCACCGGCGGATCGACCCGGCCGGCCACCAGCACCAGGTTGCCGTAGCGCCGCCCGCGCAGCACCGCCGCGTCGCCGATCAGGCAGGCCCGGGGCAGCACCGAGCGGACGGTGGCGACCTGGGCGCGGGCGTGCCGCAGCGGCGGGCCGTCGGCGACGTTGGCCAGGTACCAGCCGTCCGGCCGGAGCACCCGGGCCACCTCGGCGGCGTACTCCACCGAGGTCAGGTGGGCCGGGGTGCGGGCGCCGGCGAAGACGTCCGCGACCACCACGTCGTAGCTGGCGTCCCGGCTGGCGGTCAGGGTGGCCCGGGCGTCGGCCACCCGCACCCGCAGCCGGGGGTCGGTGGGCCAGGGCAGCGCCCGGCGGACAAGTTCGACCAGGGCACCGTCCACCTCGGACACCCGCTGGGTCGACCCGGGCCGGGTCGCGGTGACGTACCGGGGCAGGGTAAGCGCGCCGCCGCCGAGGTGCAGCACCCGCAGCGGGGCGCCGGCCGGGGCGATCAGGTCCAGCGCGGCGGCCAGCCGCCGGACGTACTCGAACTCCAGGTGGGTCGGGTCGGCCAGGTCCACATGGGACTGCGGGGCGGCGTCGAGGAGCAACGTCCACGAGCCCGGCCGGTCCGGATCGGGCACCAGCTCGGCCTGCCCGGTGTCGACCTGCTCGACCACCCGGTCGGCGTCGCGTCGACGGCCCATCAGCGCCGGATCCCGCGGGCCGCCGCGATCAGCACCCGGTGCAGCAGGCGGGCGTCGCCCAGCAGCCCGCGCAGCCGACGCTCCAACCCGGCGATGGGGATGAGGTTCTGCGGGGCGCGCGGGTCCTTGTACGGGGTGGAGGCGAACCGGGGCAGGGTGACCAGCGAGAGGTCGGCCAGGCCGATCGCCTCGGCCGGCGTCAGCTCGGTCGAGCACTCCACCCGCACGACGCCGGCCCAGGGCGCGCCGCCCGCCACCGGCAGCCTCAGGTACCACGAGTAGCCGCCCCAGGCGGTGCCGAGCCGGAACACCGGGGAGCGCTGGCCCGAGGCCAGCCCGGTCACCACCGCGGTCAGCCGGGCGTCCAGGTACTGGCTGTGCTGCGTCTTGATGTAGCCCAGGGTGCGCGGCAGCTGCCGCCGGCCGCGCAGCGGCCCGTCCACCACCAGCAGGTCACCGTCGACCCGGGCGGCGTCGGAGACGGCCACCTCCAGCGCGGTCAGCGGACCCTGCACCGCCGCCGGCAGCTTGCTCAGCTCACCGGCGCCGCCGACCCGGTGCACCGGATAGTGGATCCGGCCGGCCACCACGTCCTGCGCGGAGGGGCTGGCGGTGAAGAGACCGCGGCCGACCCGGGCGCCGGCCAGTTCCGCCACGCCGCGCTCCAGATCGCAGCGGACCACCCCGGCCGCGTACGAGGCGGCGATGCCAGGGAACGACGCGCCGTCCTCCTCGGCCGTCCAGACGCTGGCGTCGATCCGGCGTACCCCGTCGACGAGCAGCACCACGTCCGGGGCGGGTACGTCCCGCCGGGCCCCGATCGCCCGCCAGTCCGTCGCCGGCAGCTCCACGTCCGGGTCGACCTGGGCGCTGCTCGGCGCCGCCGGGCCGCCGGCCGACGCCTCGAACGAGGTCCCGTACGCCGGGTCCCAGGCGTCGACGAAGAACCGCGGCTCGGTCACGCCGACACCCCGCTCACAGGTCGGGCCTTTCGTTCGCGACTGCGGGGCTCCGCTGCGCTGCACTCCTCGCGCTCACAGGTCGGGCCTTTCGTTCGCGACTGCGGGGCTCCGCTGCGCTGCACTCCTCGCGCTCACAGGCCGGTCCGTTCGATGCGGGCGGTGCGGGCGTCCTTGCGGACCTCGTAGCGGACCGGGATCCGCTCGGCGAGGGCCGGCACGTGGGTGACCACGCCGACCATCCGGTCGCCGCGGGCGGCCAGGCTCTCCAGGGTGGCCGCGACGGTGTCCAGGGTCGCCGCGTCCAGCGTGCCGAAGCCCTCGTCGAGCATGATCGACTCCAGGCTCGCCGCGGTCGTCGACATTCCGGCCAGCTGCTCGGAGAGCGCCAGCGCCAGCGCCAGCGAGGCCTGGAACGTCTCCCCGCCGGAGAGGGTGCGGACGCCCCGGCGCAGCCCGGCGTCGTGGTGGTCGACCACGAAGAACTCACCCTTGTCGTGTATCAGGTCGTACTGGCCTCCGGAGAGTTCCCGCAGGATCCGGGAGGCGCCGTCGACCAGCAGGTCCAGCGCCTCGGCCAGCAGCCAGCGCTCGAAGTTGTTGGCCCGCAGGTGCCCGGCGAGGGCCCGGGCGACCCGCGCCTCCCGCTCGTGGCCGGTCCGCTGCTCGCGCAGCTCGGCGGCCTGCTCGCGCCGCTCGACCAGCCGGCGCAGCTCGGCCTCGGCGCGTTCCACCGCCACGGCGGCGGCCCGGCCCGGGTCGTCGGCGACGTCCAGGCCGGCGGCCGTGAAGAGGACGCCGATCCGCTCCTCGACCTCGCCCGCCGCCGCCTGGGCCGCGGTGACCGAGTCGACCAGCCCGGCGCGGTCGGCCCGCCGCCGGTCGGCCTCCCCGCCGGCCCAGCCGGCCAGGGTGGCCCAGGCGGCGGCCACGTCGTCGCGGTCCGCGGCCGGCGGGCCGAACCTGCCCAGCCGGTCCCGGGCCGTGTCGAAGTCACGCCAGGCCCGGCGCAGCCGCTGCTCGGCGCCGTCCAGCGCGCCCCGGGCCCGCCGGGCGGCGTCCCGTCCGGCGCGGACCGCGGTCGCCGCCTCTTCCAGCAGCCGGCGCAGCCGGGCGTGCTCGTCCAGCGCCTCCCGCAGCGCGGCCGGCGCGGCGGCGGCGGCGAGCTGGTCGTCCAGCTCGGCCAGCCGGGCCCGCAGCTGGTCGTGCTGGGCGCGGGCGCGCAACAGCACGCGTTCCAGGTCGCGGGCGGCGGCGTCGCGCTCCTGCACCGCCCGCGAC